>JBCCFA010000019.1:0-19884 GCA_039029975.1 Pseudomonadota bacterium | reverse complement strand
TTCGCATGCACATTATTGATTCGATGGAAGCGACTGATGTGGTGAATTTACCCACCGCGGAACAGATGGCGGCCAAGCTGAATATTTCAGCTCGCACTTTAATCCGGCGGTTACGCAAAGAAGATCGCACCTATCGAGATGTGTTAGACGAGGTGCTTCGCGCCAAAGCAAAAGAGATGATTGGCCGCAAAGACTATTCGGTGCAATACATTGCAAGCTCACTAGGCTACGCCGACACAAAAAGCTTTCGTCGAGCGTTTAAACGCTGGTTCGGGATGTCACCAAGAGATTATCGTTCACTATCGGTTAATTGAGCTTGTTACATATTAGAACCGGGCTTTAATGTTACGATCGCTCTCCAGTCCCTAGAACCTAAGTGGCTACCATGAAACATATAACGATTTGTCTGTTTTTTGTATTGTTGTCGTTGCCAATAAATCTACTGGCGCTTAACCGCAGCGGTGAACAGGTCTACGATGAAGTTTGTGCGGGCTGTCACGAAGCCGGTGGTCCTCGCACCCCAGCCCGAAAATCGATTGAAGAGTTGTCGGCTACCCGAATTGTGCAATCACTCGAATCGGGTGTAATGCGATTAATCGGCAATTTCAGCCTCACCGCGTCGGAGAGAGTCGCCGTGGCGGAACACTTGAGCGGCAAGCAATATGATCCTAATTGGCAAGACGATGGCACGAATCAATGCGAAACTCACCCCTGGCCAACTGGCGATCCTTTGTTGTTAGCGAATTGGAACGGCTGGGGAAACGGGTTGAAAAATACTCGCACACAATCAGCCGCTGCAGCTGGGATCAACGCCGAGAACGTCGCGAAACTTGAGTTAGCTTGGGCATTTGCTTTTCCGGGTGAAGTATTTGTTGAATCACAACCGACTGTGGTGGGTGGTCGGCTGTTTATGGGCAGCCCAAGCGGTTTGATTTACGCACTCAACGCGCAAACAGGTTGCACTGAATGGACATTTAAAGCGGATGGGCCGGTCAAGGCGCCGGTAACTATTGCCAAATTAGCATCAGGGGAATTGGCAGCCTTTTTCGGTGATCAAACTGGGCGCGTCTATTCCGTTAACGCAATGGACGGGGCTTTACGCTGGAAAAACCAGGGGGACGAACATCCCTCGGCCCGAGTCACAGGGGGCGTGCAAGTCTACGAGGGCAAACTTTACGTCCCAATGGCGTCTTTGGAGGAAGCGCTCGCGAACAGCCCTGATTATAAATGCTGTGTATTCCGCGGCAGCGTGAGCGCTTACAACATTGAAACAGGCGAACGCCTTTGGAAGCAGCACACCATTGAGCACGAACCAACGATCCCAAGTCGCGATTCGCATGGCAAAGAAATGGTTGGACCATCCGGTGCGTCTGCTTGGTCGGCGGTAACAATTGATGAAAAACGTAAGCGACTATACGTAGGTACTGGGGATAATTATTCTAATCCGCCGAGTGACACGAGCGACAGCATCCTCGCGTTGAATATGGATTCAGGGAAAATTGAGTGGATCTATCAAGGGTTGGCCGGCGACGCATGGAATGTTGGTTGTATGGCTGTTCCAAAGGTGAATTGCCCTGAGGGTGAAGGACCTGATGAAGACATGGGCGCTTCGCCAATGCTGGTTACCAATGCAGATGGTAAGGAGATACTTCTTGCCACGCAAAAATCTGGGGTCGCACACGCCATTGATCCCGACAACAAAGGGAAGCTGTTATGGAAAGCAAAGTTTGCAAAAGGCGGCATTCAAGGTGGCTTTCAATGGGGGCAAACGAGTAATGGCGAAGTACTTTATGGCGCTAAGTCAGATACGGCTTGGTTGACCGAAAGTTCCTTTGACCCGAGAGCAGCCTTCGATCCCAATGAAGGCGGTGGACTGGTGGCGGTTGATACCAAAACAGGCGCCTTGTTGTGGGAAACTACTCCGATAGATTGTACCGGCAGGACAAAATGCAGCCCTTCACAATCGGCCGCCATATCGCTAATTGGCAATGTGGTATTTACCGCTGCCCAGAGCGGAGAGATGTTGGCTTACCATGCGAAAACCGGCGAAGAGTTGTGGCGGTACGATAGCGTAAGAGAGTACGAAACGGTAAATGGTGCTTCTGGTAGGGGTGGTACGGTAGATCAAGCAGGCGCCGTTGCTGTAAACGGCATGCTCTATTTTAATTCAGGATATTCAAAATTTTCGGGAGCGGGCGGCAACGTGCTGTTGGCGTTCAAACTCGCGAACTAGGGAAGAGCGTTCCCCCGGCAACACTCAGGTGCTGCCGGGGCCACGTCGTAGATAAGCTTAGGCAGCTAAAGTTCTTGGCAAGTCTAGGTTTTTCATTTCTGGCAACACTTCCTTAGCGAAAGTCTCTAAGGAGCGCATGGCCGTCTCTCGTGCCATGCCAGCAAACTTGAAACAGAACAACATGTCGAAATCGCCGCAGACTGCGCGTCGCTCATGAAGTTTGTCTAACATTTGCTGGGGGGTGCCGGCGATTTGGCTCGCTAGATAGGCTTCTAGTACAGCGTCCATGCCGGCTTCGCGCATAGCGGCAGCGGCTTCGCCATATTCTTCGTAACCTTTCGCGCCGGCGAAATGCTCACCAAGCATTTCGTAGTGATGAACGACGCTTAAAAAGTAGTCGCCAACGTATTTGGTCACATGTTGTTCGGCGCGACCGGCATCGGTATCGCATACAGTAAGGTCAATAAAAATCGGGATTGGCGGCGCGCCCGCATGTAGTTTCCGATACTCTTCCGCATAGGTATCGATTTCTTGGCGATGCACTTCCATTGGCTTGTAGCTGAATTGCATCATCTTAGCGCCAATCGTCGCGGCCTCGATCACCGAATCTCCTGACATAGCAACTTGATTAACGCGGCCCTTAAACGAACGGGTGGGTTTTGGTCGAATCTTCGCTTCAGGTTGCGTGAAGTACTGACCCTCATGCGCTTGCATGACGCCCGTTTCAAGCGCATCTAGAATCATCGGTGTTCCTTCGTCAAAACGACTTCGCGACTCATCCATATTTATCCCGAATTGATCGTATTCCCGTCGAGACAACCCGCGACCCAAGCCAAGCACTAAGCGACCGCCGCAGAGTTCATCGAGCAACGCGGCTTTTTCGGCAACGCGTAACGGATCATTCCAGGGCACGATCACGGCGCCAGTCATTAATTTAGCGTTATTCGTTTTTGCCGCGAGATGGGCGAGATAAACGAAGTTATCTGGACAAAAAGAATAATCTTCGAAATGGTGCTCGACCATGCCGATTGAATCAAAACCAAGTTCATCAGCGCGTATCGCTAGTTCAAGATCTTCTTGGTAAACCTCCGAGTCGGTCATTTGCCGCTCGCCCCAACTGCTGCTCAATAATTGCAATCCGATTTCCATTGGTTTTCTCCAATACGTATTTATGGGCTATTAAGTGAGTATATCGACTCTAATGCGCATCGACCAACTTTGATTATGAGAACGATTTATCGATATCGCTGGCCGAGTGACGTTCCGGCACCTGTTCATTGTCTTCACCCCAGGTTCGATTCACTTTACGACCGCGCTGTACTGCCGGTCTTTCTTTGATCGTTTTCACCCAACGTTGTAAGTGAGTGTACGATTCGGCGTCCAAAAATTGAGCGGAATCGTCATAAATATCGCCTTGAACCAATATGCCGTACCAAGGATAAATTGCCATATCAGCGACTGTGTATTCATTACCGGCCATATATTCGCGTTCTGATAGATTTCTATCGAGCACGTCCAACTGTCGTTTTACTTCCATCGTAAAGCGATCAATGCAGTACTGGATTTTAGTCGGTGCGTAGCTGTAAAAATGGCCGAAGCCGCCGCCTAAGTAAGGGGCGCTGCCCATCTGCCAAAACAACCATGATAAACACTCTGCTCTAGCTGACATATCGCTCGGCAAAAATTCTCCAAATTTTTCTGCAAGATAAACCAAGATCGCGCCAGACTCGAAAATTCTCGTTTGGGGATTTGTGCTGCGGTCAACTAAAGCTGGAATCTTCGAATTCGGATTAACTTCAACAAACCCGCTACCAAATTGCTCCCCTTCTAAAATGTTGATGACGTAAGCATCGTATTCTGCGTCGCTGTGGCCTAGGGCTAGCAATTCTTCCAGCATGACAGTGACTTTCACGCCGTTCGGGGTTGCCAACGAGTAAAGCTGAAACGGGTGCTCGCCTACAGGTAGTTCTTTGTCGTGCGTGGCACCTGCGATTGGGCGGTTGATATTGGTGAACCTACCACCGTCTTGTTGATCCCAAGTCCATACTTTCGGTGGTACATATTCTTGCGAATCGGTCATTGATTATTCCTCTTAGTGCTTGGGGATAGTTTAAGGGTTTTCTCGCGATTTTTGGGTTTCACTGGCGGGACAGGGTTTATCGATATCTTTAGCAGTTCTGTTTACCTGGGTTCGGTGCGGTGGGCCCCCTTGTCTAAGCATGAGAATTACGCGTAAATTAGGCTATCGCCCTAAAAAAGTAGGTATGACGTGGCTTTGAATTTAACAAGCGTTGCCGATGTTGAGAAAATCACCGAGGCTTCAGGGTATGTAAGTGACGAACAAATCTCGACCGCCATTTTTCTTAGTCTAGAACTGGGGCGTCCTTTGTTGGTCGAAGGATTCGCCGGTGTTGGAAAAACTGAAATCGCTAAAGTTTTGGCTAAAGCGTTAGAAACCGAGCTAATTCGCTTGCAATGCTACGAGGGTCTCGACTCTGCGAGCGCTTTATACGAATGGAACTACGCGAAGCAAATTCTTCGCATACGCATGGAGGAAGGCGGTGCCGTTGATCCGAAGCGTTTGGAAACAGAAATCTTCACCGAGGATTATTTGACCGAACGGCCGCTACTTAAAGCCTTACGGGCCGAGCGACGGCCGGTCCTATTGATTGACGAAGTTGATCGAGCTGATGAAGAATTTGAAGCTTTCTTGCTCGAAACTTTAGCCGAGTCTCAAGTAAGTATTCCGGAACTCGGGACCTTGAGTGCGCAAACGCCGCCCGTTATCGTTCTAACATCCAATCGTGTTCGCGAACTGAGCGAAGCGCTGCGACGTCGTTGTCTCTACCTTTGGATCGACTATCCGTCGAAAGAAAAAGAGCTGGCAATTATTAAACAGCATTTTCCGCAAATCGATGAGCAGCTTGGTAAGCAAATTACCGCGTTTGTCGCAAAGCTTCGTGAACTGGACTTAGATAAACGACCAGGAGTGGCTGAGACGCTAGATTGGGCAGAGGCCTTAGTGGCGCTGCATATCGATTTCGTCGGTGCAGATACAGTCCGACAAACGATTAGCTGCTTGGCTAAAACGCGCCGCGATACCAAGCAAATATTACCGGAACTCGGTGCCTTGCTTGGTGAATAGACCAGAATCAGAGCTGCGCGTTAGGCCGTCAGGTTCATTGTTCTTGGCAGTTGTTGAGTTCTGCCGTTTACTTCGCGACGCTGGTGTCGATATTTCTCCCGCTTGCGTCATGCTGGCTTTGGATGCGCTGCAAAATGTTGGTATTGCCGACAAGATCTTGTTCCGTCATGCCCTGGCGTTGAGTTTAATTAAACGACCTGAAGACGGCGCAATATTCAGCGTGATGTTTGATGAGTACTGGCGGTTCGACTTAGCAGAGGAAGAAGAGACATCGAGTGAGGAGGTTTCGGAGACTCCTGCGGAGAGCCCAACGCCGATGGATGATGCGCTTGTGGAGAAGATATTGGAGGGCTTCAGCTACGAGCAGTTTTGGCAAGAAGATTCTGGTGACGAATTGGCTCAGCAGAACACACCCGTTGCTGTTGACGAAGACATCGAGCTTGACTCACCGATCCCGTCTACAGATAGCGACGCGCTAAGGCGTTTCGTACAGGCCTTTTCAAGGCGCATTGCCACAGCGAAATCTCGGCGGTATCGCCGCAATAAGCGCGGCGAATTGATAGATTTTCAGGCAACGATAAGAAAAAGCGTACGTTCGGGCGGGCTCCCTATTGAACTCATTAGGCGCCGGCGCCAACGGAGTCCCATGCGATTATTGTTGTTTGTTGACGTGAGTCGATCGATGGCGAGTTACGCAAAACTATTGCTCAGTTTTACCAGTGCCATCTTAAGGCATGCGTGGCGCGTTGAGGTTTTTCTATTTGCAAGTGAGGTGCGGCGAATCAGTCATTCGCAGTTACAAGATGACGATGTGAATGTGGAGCGGATTATCGCGGAGTGCGGCGGCGGCACTCGAATCGGCAGCAGTATTTTGCGTTGTCTTGATGAATATCCTTATATCCTCAATGGCAGTAAGAATATTGCTTTGATCTTAAGCGACGGTTTGGATAGCGGAGACGACGAACAATTGGAAACCGCGGTGCGTCGCTTGCGCGCGGGCTGTCGTCAATTGATTTGGCTGAATCCCACACTTGGTCTGCAAGGATATGAAGACGCCACGCGCGAAATGACAGGCGCCTTGCCTTATGTGGATGTTGTTGCGCCAGCGCACAACATTGATGCCTTATGGCAGTTGTTAGACTTACTGCGAGACGCGACTAACACCGTTAGGCATGTGGCCTAGAACCTTCCTTTGCTAATGGGATGGATGGGCAAAATGCAGACGTTTATCGCACGTATGAGAAGTAACAGATTCTTCAAGAATTAATTCGCCTAATTTATGCCATAGTGCCTCTCGCTTCTTTCCCGATCCCTGCTCGGCGACGTCAATCTCATAAACAATCTTATCATTCGGATAACGGTTCACGTTTAGTTCATCGCGAAAATCATCTGCCTTCACGCGTGGCAGATTGCTCGAAGCCGTTAGGCGCAACCAATACGGCGCACTTGGCGCTTCAATGGCGTTCCCAACTTCGTCGATCCGCGCAAGATGCTGAACGGTTCGAAATCGAATATTTGCTATACCATCATCGCGCGCTTTCTCCGCGCGATTCAGATCTTTGCGTATGCGCAATGCGACACCCAGATCCTTAAGGCGGGGTAAGCTACCAAGGCGTGGATGGTTGTCTACCACGGCGTCTAGCACATGGTTCAGATAAGAACCGCCCATAGACTCCATTAGCAAAACGTTTTTAGAGGGTCCTCGACCACTGGGGAACAATTTCACGGCGAGACCGAAGGCGCGTTTGTCTCGGACTTTTGTGCCACTCAACATGACGGATGCGCGGACAATTACTGGAACGCTCAACGCCGTGCGATACAAGCCCGAGTACCCTAGCTCGTGTTCCGTGCGCCAAATGCCGGCGTAGCAAATACCGTTGGGTTGAAATAATTTTTGCTTGTCAGGAAAGTCGAGCAGGTCGTCGTCTTGTGTAAGCGTTCGTTGAGCTGCACGCAGGAGTTTATTGTTGTCGCTTTGCCCGCTGTCCCCGAACAAATCGGCGCTCACGGTATATTGCGGGAGCACATCGTAAGGATCATGAAATACGGCGCGTTTTATCGACTCATAACTTGCATGGTCGATATGTTCGCCGTGATTTTCTGCCGCGTGCCCCAAAAACGAGCACATTGCTGTCAGTAGAATCACGTAGACTTGCCACGCATATTTAATTGAACTAATCATTCTCAATTTTGTTCTAACCGGGTTATGACCTCTCATTCGCTGCTCAGACAAAACATGCTAAACAGGGCCCGTGAGCGGATGGCGCCGGTTTACACGAACAACCAATTGATAGGGCGTTCTTTGTCAATCGGCTGTGTTGCAGTAGAAATTACCCAACGATGCAATCTCGACTGCACGCTATGCTATCTCAGCGAACACTCGGAATCAGTATCGGACATTCCCATTGAGGAAGTGTTCCGCCGCCTAGATGAAGTGAAATCGACTTATGGCGAACGCACAAGCGTCCAAATCACCGGCGGCGATCCAACGCTTCGCAAGCATCATGAACTGGTTGAAATTGTGCGTTACGCGCGCGATCTTGGTTTGTTCCCCGCCCTATTCACGAACGGGATTGCCGCCTCGCGCAAGTTGCTGACTGACTTGGCCGCGGTTGGCTTGTGTGACGTCGCCTTTCATGTTGATACGACACAACAGCGGGAAGGTTTTGATTCGGAACTCGCGCTCAACGAAATTCGCGAGGAATATCTCCAACGAGCTGCTGGTTTAGGGCTCATGGTGATGTTTAACACCACTGTTCACCGCGACAATTTTCACGAGATAGAGTCATTAGTAGAATTCTTTGTTGGGCACGCCGATGAAATTGGCTTGGCGTCTTTTCAGCTGCAAGCGGAAACGGGGCGCGGGGTATGGGGCTCTCGTGATGAGGAGATTTCGCTAGCTAGCGTCAAAAGAAGAATTGATAAGCGCGCAGCCGCTAGCATGCCTTGGGAATTAATCCGTATTGGGCACCCCAAGTGCCACAATTATTTGCCTACCTTGACGATAAACGGTCGTCTATATCCTCTAATCGACGATCAGAACTTATTCACGGAATTTGTTGAAGCCTTTTCCGGCCGTCACGCGGACCGTCGGCTTGGTAAGTGGCAGGTTATCGCAAACTATTTGTTGGTGATGTTGCGACAGCCAGTCTGGTTGGGGAAATTTTTTATCTATGTTGCGCAATCTCTCTGGCGCGCCCGCCGTGATTTATGGCGATCTAAAGGTCGCGTCGCGCAGATATCGTTCTTTGTTCAGAATTTCATGGATGCTAGCGAACTCGACCAAGAGCGTGTCGGCGCTTGTTCCTTTATGGTGATGACGGCTGATGGTCCAGTGTCAATGTGTGAGCATAATGCGAATCGCGACGAGTACATTCTGAAACCAATCACTTTCAGACGAAAGAACGGTGAACTCGCGCGGTTTGATCCACTGCAGGGTAGAAATACTCGACGCGAAGCACCCGCCCGCAAATCGGCTTAATTCGATAATCGCTTCAGTCCAAGGAGGCTGAGCTTACCCCTGATTTTCCACGTCGTGCAGCGCGGCGGCAATCCGCTCGCAAATGACATCAATTTCCGATTCAGAAATGATAAGCGGTGGTGCGACCACGATGCTGCGGCCCGCTGGCCGCACGATAACCCCACGTTTGATTAACGCGTCGTACATTTGCATGCAGCGTTCGTCGGCATCATCGTTGAGAGGCGCATCGTTTTCACCCCGCCTTAGAAAATCCAATGCGCCGGCTAAACCCACAGAACGAACGTCCCCCACCAATGGATGGTCTTGGAATTGCTGAAGTTTTTCTTTGAGATAGGCGCCGGTTTTAGCCGCTTTAGCGATGAGTTGATCGCGTTCGATAATCTCAAGCATTTTTAGCGCAGCAGCGGCGCCCACTGGATGCGCAGCGTGGGTACTCGCGTGGGCGACCGTGCCAAATTTCTCACCGCCTTGATCAACCGCGTTATACAGATCTTCGCCAATCGCGACGGCAGATAACGGAAAATATCCAGAGGTAATGCCTTTCGCTATCGTAATATGCTGTGGCGCCAAGTTCATTGTGTCGCTGCCGAAAAAGGACCCAGTGCGACCCATGCCGGTTACCACCTCATCGATCACTAAATCAATGTCGTGCTGTGTCAGTACAGCCGAGATAGCCGGAAAGTACTCCGCGGGGGGTACTTTAAAGCCAGCGGAGAAGCTGATTGGTTCGGCGAATAAGGCGGCAATGGTATTCGCCGGTTCTCCATCAATTAAGGTTTCAAGTTCCTTGGCTAAGCGGTTTGCGAATTCTGCTGAGCTTTCACCAGGCGCGCGGTCGCCATGATAATCGGGTTGCGAAATATGCCGAAACCCCTCAATCGGTAGCGCAAATTCTTCATGGTGCCCGCCGGTTAGGCTTGCCGACGCGAGCGTGCCACCGTGATAGCTGCCATGTCGGCCGACAATCGTTGTGCGTTTTGGGGCGCCCTTGGCTACCGCGCCGAAACGCAGCATTTTGATTAGAAAGTCGATTGCTTCGGAGCCTGAACTTCCAAACAAAATGTGTGCGTTGGGCACTGGCGATATTTCGGTCAGTTTCTCGGAAAGTTCGAGCGCGCATTTTGGCGTGCGATGCAGGCCCGTGACGTAAAACGGCAGTTCACGATATTGTTTTTCGATTGCATCAATAAGCTCTGCATTCTCATAGCCCAAGGATGCGACATAAAACGAAGAGGTGGCTTCGATATACTCGTTGCCATCTGTGTCGTAAATATAAATGCCGCGTCCATGATCGATGAAACGCGTGTTTCTGTTGGTGGTTTCAGAAATTTTCTGAAAACCTAGTAACAACGGCAGTCGTTCGTCTTCATTCAGAACGGGTTGTGAAGCAGCCATCAGAGTACTCCTGTTTTTCCACAGTCGATTTAATTCAAACTTAGGCGCTTGCCCCGAGGGACCGGCGCAATGCTTCGGTTGCGGATCTGTCTACCGCGAGCGATTCGTCTTCAATGTCGCCAGTAAATGCGACGCCATAAATATCTCGCGCGTGTTCACGACTCACATAATTTTCCAGCACGTCTTCGCGCACCAGTTCAACGTCTCGTTCCAAAGGGTTGCCGTAACCCCCGCCGGCTAAATCAAGTCCACTCAACCATTCGCCTTGCCGCAACTCGATTTGGCCAACACTCGGCGCGCGTGTCTCGCTACCGTCGCCGTGGTGCACGGTAAGTTCGCCTCTGTTGCCATTGCTACCGCCTAATACACCGCGCGCGGGGTTCTCTTGGCCGTCCGCAGCGAAGACAACCGTCATCGGTGAGTGGCTGGGCCCATAAGTAATGCGCGCACCGGGGGCACCGCGCTGACGTCCGGCCCCCATGGTGTCTTTTGCTAGGTAAATTTCCTTGTAATGAATGGGATAACTCAACTCGCTAATTTCAACACTATCGCGATACATCAAACCCGATACCACGGGAATGCCGTAAGTGACCCAGCCGTCGCAGTTTGGGCCGCCTGGGCCGCCGTTATTGCCAATAACTAGTTGGTTCACGTAGGGATGATTATCGCGTCGTGCATCTATGCCAGAAATCACGCTAATGCCGGCGCCCATCCCCACGCCGCCCTCGGCCAATCCATAGCCTTCACCTAAAGCCGAAAACGCGGCTTGCACATTATTCAGTAAGCGATCTGAAATATTGGTTGTCGCGACAGAGCAGCTATGCGGAAATTTTGGGATACCAATAGCGGCGCCCTCCCGGAGTTTCATTTTCACGCAGCGATAGGATCCGCCATTGCGAGGAATATCGTTCGGTAGGCAATTAAATACGCCGGCAACAGAGTTCGAAATTGAACATGCTTCAGATAGATTTAAGCCGTTATGCATGTTGTCAATATTGTTGGTGAGATCGATTTCAATCTCACCCTTATCAGGATCGACCGTTAACTTGGCATGGACAGGAATACCGTCCGGTAATAGCGGCGGTAACGGATCGTGTGCGCTGGTTCGCTCTACCGTAGTTGCCGGGAATTTTTTTAGCGCTTGGCGCATGCGCTGTTCACTGTAATCAAACCATTCGCTGATGAACGTTTTTATTTTCTCCGCGCCGTATTTGCGGAAAATATCGTGAATGCGTTTCTCACCGGTATGCGCGGAAGCCAGCATGGCCAGGTAATCGCCATACCAATAATCCGGCACTCGAATGCGGCGCTGACACATACGAATAATGTCGTCGATATTTTCGCGGTTTCGCTGCACGCGAACCGCAGGAAAAATTAATGCGCCTTCTTCGTATACGTCTTTCGCCGCGGCGTGATAAGTGGTGGGCAAGGAATTGCCGATATCGGCCTGATGCGCTTTTGCGCATACGTTGAATAAATGTTCGCCTTCCCAAAAGACTGGCACAATGATGGTGTGATCTGCCGGGTGCGAGTTACCGCTGTAAGGATCGTTATGTAAGTACGCGTCGCCTTCAGCAATATCATCGTGATATTCACACATTGCTGCAGACTGTAGGTTCAACCCATAAGTATGGGCGGGCAGACCTTCAGCGGTGGCAAACAATTCGTTATCGAAGGTTGTGATACCGCAAGAAAAATCGCGCGCGCTGTTGATCACAGCGGATCGACCGGTTTTCAACATGGTATTCGTCATCTCTCGAACGACGCCGTCGAAACGATTTGCCAGCACCGCCAGTAACATTGGCGACAGAGTTTCTTTTTCGGTTTTCGCGTCCATCGATTTTTCTCCTAATCGTGCCACTCGAGCACATAATTACCGTTTTCGCTGAGGTGGCCCGTGGTGCCAGGCGGTAGCACCACTGTCGTTGTCGCCTCTTCGATTATGGCCGGGCCGGTGATGACATCATTTTTGTTCAAACTTTTACCTTTCAAGATTGAAGTGAGCGTTTTGTTGTTTAAATCAAAACAGGCTTCGCGATTCTCACTATCGTGTTCGGTGTTGCCTGCGGTAATATCTCCACTGCTGGCTTGGGGTAAGGCGACCGAAATTCGACCAGTCCAATTCAAATATTCGATCGCGCTAGCGCGATCTTCCATATTAAATATTCGCGCGTGACTCTCATGAAACGCCTCGGCCAATGCAGCCACGTGCTCGCCGTTTTCAAATCTTTCTTGAGGCAAATCGACGGCAATGTCCCATACTTGCGCCGCGTAATGCGCGTCGGTGCGGTAGCGTCGTGAGCTTTTATCGAAACCACGTGCGGCGAGTTTTTCTGCAAAAGCTTGCAAATCGCGGTCGATACCATCAAGGCTTTGATTCACCGCGCTAACATCAAAGTCGTCCGAATTAGTCGGTACAGTGCGGCTGCTTTCGAGTTGTATGTCGGAAAATTGCATACCGCAAGCAGACAACACGCTCGCAGTGCGCGGCACGATTACCGCCCGACACTTAAGCTCACGAGCAATCGGGAGAATACCCAAGCCGGCTGCGCCTCCCCCGGCCACGATAATCGACTCCGCAGGGTCGATGCCTTCGCTGATGGTGATTTCTTTAATCGCGTTGATCATCGTCTCGTTTGAGACTGCGAAGATTGAATACGCGGCTTCTTCGATGGCAATGCCCAGCGGTTTCGCAATTGTATCGATTGCTTCGCGGGCCGCATTGGCATCCAAAATCATCTTGCCACCTAAGAAGTAGTTCGGGTCAATATAACCAAGGACCAGTGCCGCGTCGGTCACGGTCGGTGCTTTACCACCTTGTCCATAGCAGGCAGGCCCCGGATCGGCGCCAGCGCTTTGCGGCCCAACGCGCAGTAAGCCCGCATCATCCAGCCAGGCAATTGAACCACCCCCGGCGCCAACGCTGCGGGCATCTACTGCCGGCACACCTAGCATGTGTCCGGTAAATCGTTCCCCGAGCCAGGTTTCTTGGGTAATCGTAATATTGCCTTCGCGAACCAGGCTGACATCGAAAGTTGTGCCACCGGTATCGACCACCAGCACGGAGTGGGGCTGCTTTTCGGTAAGCGCATAATGCCGTCCGGCGACTGGTGCCATGGCCGGCCCAGAGCGTACGCTGTGAATTGGCCGGTCAACAACACTGTCTAGGTCTAAGCAACCGCCCGCGGTTGTGCTAACTAAGATTTCTCCCGCATAACCCTCATTTCGTAAGTCCTGTTGGAGATCGTTTAAATGCCTTTGCATTAAAGGTTTGATAGAGGCGTCTATCGCGGTCGAAGACGCTCGTCGATACTCGCGCAAGATGGGATTTAAGGCATGACTCAACGTATACGGTATGTCTGGTAGATGTTCGCTTATTAACTCGCCAAGGCGCTGTTCGTGGCGCGGGTTGACGGTCGCCCAGAGTAGGGATACAGCGATGGCGTCGAATCCCCGTTCGCCGATAGTTTTTAGGGTTTTTACGGTCGATTTTTCGTCTATCGCCGTAAAAATATGGCCCGTTGATTGAATTCGTTCAATGATCTCAAAGGTTCGTCGGCGTGGCACATAGGGCTTCGGGAAGGGCGTGGAAAAATCGTGCGGACTAAATTTGCCACCCTCGCGCAGTACCAGCACGTCTGGAAAACCTTGTGTGGTTAAGAAGGCGGTTTTACAGGTGTTGCCGGTCACGATGGCGTTGGTGGCATGGGTAGTGCCGTAAACGAACAGACCCGTTCTGCCGAGAACTTCTGTTAGCGATAAATCTAACTGCGCGGCGGCAGCCTCTAACGCGTTCTTAAGCCCAATAAAAATCCGTTGTTTGGTTGTCAGGGCTTTGCCTAAAGTAAACTTTCCCGTGTCGTCAGCAATCACCACATCGGTAAAAGTACCGCCAGTATCAATACTAATTCGCCAACCGTTGTTATTTGCCATAGACTGCGGGTATCCTCAGATTCGGTTGTGTATGGCGCCCTAGAGTAAATCACTCTACCGACAGGCGCTAGGGTCGCGCATTAGTGTTAATCAATAAGGAATGAGAGATGGAAGTATCCCAGTCGGCCGAATGGCGCGAATATCTTGAGCAAAATAAGAAATCACAACGGCACGCTGAAGCTGTGGGGCGAATCATACCGAGCGGTTCGTCTCGGTCACTCCTTCGTCACCCGCCGTTTCCGTTTTTTGTGAACAAAGCTTCGGGTATTTCGAGCGTCGACCTAGACGGTAATGAAAGACTCGATTTCCACAATAACTACACCACCTTGGTTCATGGCCACGGGCATCCAGAGATTCTTGCCGCCGTCAACGAACAGATACCGAACGGCACCAGTTTCTCGGCACCGGTGGTGCAAGAATCACGGTTGGTAGATATTTTAACCGAGCGTATTGGTAGCGTTGATCAAGTGGTGTTTAACAACTCCGGTACCGAGGCGGTCATAGTGGCCTTACGCATTGCGCGCGCGGTGACTGGGCGGCAGTTGATTGGCAAATTTGAAGGCGGCTATCACGGTTCGTCAGATTTTGTCATGGTGGGAGGGCACGACATACCGCAGCTCGGTGATCCCGTGAAGGTGTCTAAACCGAAAGTTGATATGGCCGGTTTGCCGAATGCAGCTAGCGAGCAAGTCATATTGATCAAATATAACGACGTCGAAGCCGTTAAAGAAGCCGTGGAACGCTATGGCGACGAAATGGCGGCGATTATTTTTGAACCGATGATGTTCGCAGGCGGCGTAGTGCCCGCGGAGCCTGATTTTATTAAAGTGCTTCGTGAAGAAACCGAGCGCAAAGGCATTATCTTAATTTGTGATGAGGTGGTGACCCTGCGGCATGCCGTGGGCGGCGCACAGGGATATTACGGTTTAGATCCTGATTTAACGACGATGGCAAAAACTATTGGGGGCGGGTTCCCCGTTGGCGCTGTGGGCGGTAAGCGCGAATACATGAAGTGCTTAAACGACCATGCCGCTGGCGGCACGGTTGCGAATCTGGGCACCTTCAGCGCGAACCCTATCTCGGTGACGGCCGGTGCGGCTGCGATGGAATTATTAGACGAGGCGGCAATCGCGCGTATTAACGATTTAGGAGACAAGGCGCGCGTTGGTTTGCAGACACTTATCGACAAACACCAAGTTAAAGCGCAGGTATCCGGCGCCGGCTCACTATTCCAAATTCATTGGACCACCGAGCCAATTACGGATGCCCGCGCTTCGATGAGCGGCGATCCAGATTTAGTTCTGCTAAGTTTCATGGGCATGTGTAACCGGGGTGTGCAGCTATCCATGCGCGGTAATGCGGCGCTGTCGACACCAATGACCGAAGATACGATCAATACCATGCTCGATGCTTTTGATGACACCGTCGCGAGTATGAAAGCGGAAGAATTTTGCTGACAGATTCCAGTTCTACCCAGATAAAATTTAACGTCCTCTACTAACCATTCGTCTAATCAACGCGCTGATATTCATTAGAATTCCGCCTAGGTCGAACCAACGCCAAAAACTAACCTCTAAGCTAAGGTACTTTTAGATTCCCCAGCTAATTTCTCGATGGGTTAGTCGAATGAAAAATATTGTCCAAATATGGATCGCCGCAATGGTTATCGTGCCGCAATTTCTCGGCTCGACAAACGCGGCCGAAGAGCAAGCAAAATTAGCCGCTAGTCCGAAAGGGTACTACGCTGATCTTGGGTGGCGAACGCCAGCCGGCGTTGCTAATGCGCTGGAAGCCGCTGCAAAAGTATTAGAAACAGACCCCGAGGCGAACATCGAATTTTTGGTGCACGGAAAAGACATGCGCGTCTTCATGGAGGGTGCCGCGCGCCGAAACCCTAGGCTTGTGGCGTTGAGCGAGCGTTTGGCATCTAGCGGCGCGAAATTCCGGGTGTGCGATCACGCCTTGTCATTCAAGGGGGTCGGCCTAGACGATTTTCCGAACCATTTCGGTACGGTGGATTATGTGCCCGACCGGGTCAATGAACTAAAGCGCGAAGGGTATAGCCATCTCCATGAGCCCCCGCGGTAACCGGTGAACGCCCCGTATTTTTAGTTCGCTAATCTCACTTCCACTGGCACACCGTTCAGCGCCGCATTACCTGAAATCGGGTCGCCGGCCTGATCGTCGGTTAGATCATTTAGACTGACGCCATCAATTTCACTGGCTATTGATAATCGAACACCCGACCGATTATGTCCGTATCCGTGTGGTAGACAGACCGTGCCTTTGATCATGTCAGTGCTGCTTTCAACATGGGTCGTTTCTTCGCCAACTCTCGAGCTTATAACCACGCTATTGCCTGATTCTATTCCACGCGCTTTCATGTCTTCCGGATGCATCAACAATTGTGACCGTGGCTTTCCTTTCACCAAGCGGTGATAGTTGTGCATCCAGGAATTGTTGCTGCGGACATGGCGCCTGCCGATTAAACGAAGGCCTAGATCGGCATCAATAATTTTTTCGGCGCGCTCTAAATCTTCTAAGAATTCCGGAATCGCGCACTGGATAACATGCTCGGCACTTTGGATGCGCTCTGGCATGGACGGCTGTAGCGGGCCAAGATCGATGCCAGACGGATTGGCGCGTAGCTTTGCCAAAGACAGCGCGTGCTCGTTGCCGCTTGCTTTGCTGTAGTGCCCCGCCTGCAGCAATTTATCAATCAGCTCAGCGGGCGAAAGTTGTTCGCGCGTTTCGTGGCCCAACAATTTCGCCACTCTTTCTCCAAGTTGAGTGAAGATTTCCCAGTCATGCATCGTGCCTTCCGGTTTTTCAAACACAGCATCACTGAAGCGGGCGATATTACGTACAGCAAGTGTGAGGAAGGCGAGGTCGTAGTGATCATGTTCGAGCGGCGAGGTTGGTGGCAAAATGACATCCGCGTGCCGAGTTGTTTCATTAAGATAGGGGTCGAGCGACACCAGAAACTCCAATTCGTTCAGCGCTTCGTCAAGCTGGCGGCCATTTGGAGTCGACAGTACGGGGTTTCCAGCACAGGTGAATAACGCGCGAATTTGTCCTTCACCTGGCGTAAGAATTTCTTCGGCGAGTGCCGAGGCGGGTAATTCGCCGTTGAATTCTGGCTTGCCAGAAACACGGCTCTTAAAGCGCCCAATTTTACCGGGGCGCGTTTTGGCAAAATCGTTGACCGCCGGGTGGGTGAACAGACTGCCACCCGTTTTGTTGAAATTGCCGGTGACAATATTCAACAGTTGAATTAACCAATGATTGAGCGTGCCAAAGGATTGCACCGATACGCCCATGCGGCCGTAACAAACCGCGTTGTCAGCTTGGGCGAACTCGCGCGCGATAGCAAGGATGGTTTCGGCCGCTATGCCTACTGTGTTGGTGACGGCTTCGGCGCTAAATTTGCCTACGGCTTCGCGAACCTGTTTAAGACCAGAAACAGTTATTTCCGATTCATCGATTTTAGTTAGATTCTCGGTAAATATGGTGTTGAGCAGGGCAGCGAGGAATAACACGTCCGTGGCCGGGTTAATGCCGTGATGCTCCGATGCAATCTCCGCCGTTTCGGTATACCGCGGATCAATGACCACAAGTTTCCCGTCGCGCGCGATCAGATCTGAAATGCGTTGTCGAACATCGGGCACCGTCCATATGCTGCCGTTGGAAGCAATTGGATTGGCACCCAGCATGAGGAAAAAGTCTGTGCGATCAATATCGGGGACCGGCAGTAAGTCTTTGTGACCGTAAAGCGCAAGTGACACAAGATGCTGAGGTAGTTGATCCACCGAGGTGGCCGAATAACGATTTTGCGTGCGCAGATGAGAGAACAAAGCCTGCTGATGCGTGAGGATCCCGTAGTTATGTACGCTAGGGTTGCCCAAGTAAACCGCCAATGCGTTATCGCCCAAGCGTGTCCTGATCTCAACGAGCCGATAGGCAACTTCATCGAACGCCTCTTCCCAACCAATTTCTTCCCAAGTGTCATCTGTGCTTTTTTTGTTCGCATCTTGTCGCACGCGACGCAGCGGGAATCGGAGGCGGTCTGGATCGTTTTGGATGTCTTGTAGGGCTACCGCTTTTGGGCAAATATGGCCGCGACTCAGCGGATCATCCTTATCCCCCTTTATCGACTCGATCTCGCCATCTTTTACTTCGATCACTAACCCGCATATTGCCTCACACAAGTGGCAGGCGCGTTTGTGTTCAGTGACCTCGATCGAACTCATGCTTCACCGTTTATTGCATCTATCATTTAACAACAATTTTACACCGATTCGCTTTTTAAGAAACGCGTTTACGCCCCATTTCTGAACCGATATTGGGTTATTATCTTGCTTGGCGTCGCAAATCGTAAAGTGCGTGCGCGAAATACATTATTGAATCGAAAACGGAGAACGAGTTTGAAACTCGAAGGCCTTAGAGTATTAGATTTATCCTTATTTCTACCTGGTCCCTTAATGACCCAAATGATGGCGGATCACGGTGCGGAGGTTATTAAGCTAGAGCCGCTTGGCGGTGGTGAACCGAATCGCGAAATTGGTCCGAAGCGCGATGAGTTCACGGTTTATTACACAAATACCCATCGTAATAAGAAGAGCATACAAATTAATCTGAAGACGGACGCAGGTCGCGAAGCGGTGCTGAAACTCGCGGCAAGTTGTGATGTCATGGTCGAGGCATTTCGACCCGGTGTTGTTGATCGGCTCGGTGTTGGTTACGAAGCCGTGAAGGCAGTTAATCCGGGTATCGTCTACTGCTCCATGTCGGCGTTTGGGCAAGATGGTCCTTATACGCAAAAACCTGCACACGATATGGCAACCGAAGCCATCGCGGGCGCGCTAAGCATTAACGTCGGATCGGACGGCAGACCCGGTATTCCCGGCATGCCGGGCGCGGATATTGTTTCATCAATGATGACCTTAAGTGCTTTGCTAATGGCCTTGCTGCGCCGCCAGCAAACCGGTCGTGGCGACTACATTGATGTAGCCATGGCCGACAGTATTTTCGTTGGCGTAACAAACAGCATGGGTAGCGTGTTTGGCGAAAACAGAGCGCCGGATCTTCGCTACGAACGCGCGCTTGGCGGTTACGCCATGTATCAAATTTACGATACGGCGGACGGCAAGCAAATTGTGCTGGGCGGATCCGAAATTCATTTTGCCAAAGCGATTCTGGAAAAATTTGACCGTTTAGATCTTTTGCCGCTCTGCGAACCGCCCCCGGGGCCGCGGCAGGATCCAGTGAAAGAATTCTTAACGGAAAAATTCTTAACCCAAACTCAAGCAGAATGGGTTGAATTTTTCGAAGGTGTCAATGCCGCGTTTGCGCCGGTTAAGAATTTGCGCGAAGGCGCTGATGATCCGCAAATTCGACATCGAGAAATGGTCGTCGAATGTGAGCGAGGTTGGGAGCACATCGGTACACCATTGAAATTCAAAGAAGAACCTGCGCAGTTAAAATTTAATTTTGCGAACGCCGGCGAGCACACCGAAGATGTTCTGCGTAGCTTAGAATACAGCGACGGCGAAATTCAGCAGATGAAAAGCGACGGGGTGTTTTAGCGGTAAGGAAACTAGTTGCAGTCGAAAAAATCCAACGGCACCGGCCAAACGATCGGGAAATAAGCCTCCAAGCCTGGCACCGCTATATTCGGATTAGCCGCTGGATAGGTGT
>JBCCFA010000018.1:0-19950 GCA_039029975.1 Pseudomonadota bacterium | reverse complement strand
TGTGCTTTCAGTGCATTTTAGGGTGAAAACGTGTGTCTGAGTCAGGAATCGAAGGAGACGAAATAGGGGCTACACTCGGTTTCCTTTTGCCAATCACCCTGGAATCGAGATATGAGTTTATTTAAGATTAACGATGGGCATTCAATTACCTAGCGAAACGCGGGCATCACTTTTTCGGCAAAATCCTTAAACGCAGGCCGGCAGTGATCGGCGGCCGGCATGATGTTGATTTCTTTAATACCGTTTTTTTCGAGTTGTGCAATTTGATCAATAATATCTTCGGCCGAGCCCACCATGCATACCGCCTCAATCGCCTCAGGCGTAACAAACACCTTTTCCTCCGGAATCAGATACGTTGCATGACCGTCGTGGATTTGTCGAAATCGTTTTTCGGTAGGTAAGCTAAAGCTATTCACGCGCGCTAGATACTGATCCCAACAATTTAGAAAATGGGGGGGGATAATTGAGTCGTCGCGGCCAGCTTTCTCCCAGATTTCGTAGAAAAAGTGCAGTTCGGTAGTCACCCAACTGCCAACTTCGTTAATTACCCTCTCGCTGGTGAGATCCTCGCCCGCCTGCAACACCGAAGTGCACGAAAACAAGACGGTGTGATATGCACTGTCTAATTCGCGATTAACGTTCTCGGCGCCGCGCCGAATTTCTGCAAGACAGCGATTGATTGGCTCAGGATCCTTACCGATCGTGGTCCAACCATCGCCATACGCGCCAGCAGCCTGGCAAGCCTTTGGCCCATTGCCCGCCACGTAAATCGGAATCTGGTTGTCTAAATTGACAAACTTGCGGTCGCGATGCAGAAACTCAATTTCCCGGGTCTGACCGTTGTAGGTGTAATCTACCGCTTCGCCACTCAACAAGGCCCGCGTTACCCTTAAGTATTCGCGAAATTCGCTAACTTTCATGGGGTCTTGGCCCATTACGCGCATGGCAGTGTGGCCGGTCCCTAGGCCAAGGAAGACACGCCCTGGTGCGAGCTGGTTGATACTACCGATTGAATGGGCTGTTACCGGCGCAATGCGGGTACCGGCTATCGAGACGCCGGTGCCGATATGGATTTTCGAGGTATTCACGGCCGCTAGCGCCAAAATGGCGTAGCAGTCGGACCAAATCATTTGCGAGTCGGGTACCCATGCTCGGTCGTAGCCCAGTTCCTCCGCGTACTGGATAAGATTCCAACTCTCAATATGTGGTGCGATTGTGACCCCGAACTGCATCGGTATTCTCCCCTGCATTAATTTTACGCGCATACCGCTGAAACGTTGTGAGCTAGTGAGCGCGTTGTTGCCAATAACGACTCTCGCTGAGCCGTCCTCGATCTTAATTCAGTATACTAAGCGCTTACCAGTAACGACAAAAATATGAGCTTCCAAATCTCCATTGATACTGGCGGTACCTTTACCGATGCGGTGGTCGCTGACGAACAGGGCATTCGCGCGGTCGGCAAAGCACTCACTGATGTCGATAAAAACATCGTGGGTGTGCTTAATGCTATCGCTAACGCTGGCGAGCAAATTGATTTGAACCATGAGCAGTTACTCGCCGACACAAGTGTTTTTATTTACGGTACGACGCGAGCCACGAATGCAATTGTTACTGGAAAAACGGCTCGCACGGCAATGTTATTAACCCAAGGTTTTCCAGACATCTTGGTTTACCGCCAGGGTGGCAAAACGAATCCTCATCAATTAAACAAGGATTATCCTGAACCTTACATCCCACGGAGCCTCACATTCGAAATTACTGAGCGGGTGACGGCGGAAGGGGATATTGAGGAGCCGTTGGACGAAGCTCAGGCAATTGGGGTTCTCAAACAGCTGCAAGGTTTGGACATTGAAGCGGTTGCGGTATGTCTGCTGTGGTCAATTTCGAATGGAGCGCACGAAAAACGTGTCGGCGAATTAATCGAGGAATACTTACCCGGACTCCCTTATTCGTTGTCGCACGAATTGAACCCTATTCTTCGCGAGTATCCGCGGGCATCGTCGACAGCGATCGATGCGTCATTAAAACCGGTCATGCAGAAACAACTCACACTGCTGCGTGAAAATCTCATTACAGCTGGGTATGGCGGCGACATTTTAGTCAGTACAACCTTGGGCGGCGTATTACATGTCGATGACGTCATTGAGAAACCCATTTACTTAGTGAAATCCGGTCCTTCAATGGGGCCGGTCGCTGGGAATACTTACGCCAATCTAGAAACGCTTGGCGCTAATGCGCTTGTTGTTGATACGGGCGGTACCACATTCGATGTTTCTTTGGTTAGAAATAATCAGATCGCGCAATCGTCGGAGTCCTGGCTCGGGCCAATTTACGTTGGTCATTTATTAGGCATGGCAGCGGTGGATGTGCGGAGTATCGGTGCGGGCGGCGGATCGATTGCTTGGATAGATAACGGTGGGCTACTGCACGTGGGCCCCCAAAGCGCTGGTGCCACCCCGGGCCCAGCGTGCTATGGCCAAGGCGGTCGGCAAGCAACGGTTACCGACGCTGCTATGGTATTAGGCTATCTAAATCCCGCCCATTTCTTGGGCGGACGGATGACATTGGATTTAGCGGCCGCCCGATCGGCGCTTCAGCCAATGGCAGACGCACTAAATCGCTCAGTCGAAGACGCGGCACTCGCTGTGCTCACCGTCGCCGATGAAAATATGATTAAGGCGATTCAGGAAATCACGGTTAAAGAGGGAATCAACCCGGCGGAAACGGTGTTGGTGGCCGGCGGCGGCGCGGCCGGATTGAATATCCTTCCCATTGCGAAATCTTTGGGTGTGCAGCGCGTGTTGATGCCGTCGACTGCCGGGGCGCTCAGCGCTTGCGGCGGTTATTTCTCCGATATTGTGAGCGAAGAAAAGCAAAGCCAATTTACGCTAACGGATGCCTTCGATTACTCAGCGGTCAATGAAAGGCTTGGCGGTATTAACCGCAAGCTGGATCAATTCTGCGAGCGCCTTAGGCAGCGCGGCTTAATGAACTTCGAAAAACAGTTATCCGTCGAGGCACGTTATGCGGGCCAGATTTGGGAGATTGAAATCCCGCTGCTCGTAACGAAGTTTTCGACCGATGCGGACGTGCAACAGCTGGTTGACGATTTTCACGCTGAGCATGAACGGATATTCGCGGTTCGGGACTCAGAAAACCCGCTCGAGTGCATCAACTGGAAGGGCAGGGTCGCAGCGGTGCGAAATCAATCAGGCCACCATGCCGGATCCGAAGCCGCGCCGTTCGCGGCACAAGAAGTGGACTCACGGACAGCTTATTTTGGCGAGATTCGGGCAGAAGCTATGCCCACGAGAATTTATTTTGGTGAATCACTCGCACCGGGCGCGATTATTCCGGGCCCCGCTATCATCGAAGAACCCACATCAACCTTGGTCGTCTACCCACAGACCGACGTTCGCGTCACTGCCAATGGCCATTATTTAGCGGAGCTCGCATAGTATGGACAAAAGTCCGTCCACTTTAGACCCAGTATTGCTCGCCGTCATTAGCAATCGACTGGATTCAATTGTGCGGGAAATGACGAATACGCTATTGCGCTCCGCACGCTCTGCCGTCATTGCGATGTCGCGCGATTTTTCTTGTTGCATTGCCACTGGACAACACGAACTGTTGGCAATGGCGGAGGCCGCGCCCGTTCACGTATTTGGTACACATTTACAAGCCGAAGCCATGGCTGAAGTCCATCCGGATTTAAAGGAAGGCGATGCTTTTCTGCATAACGATCCGTATCTTGGGAATACGCATGCCGCCGATCACACGATCCTGGTGCCGGTATTCTTCGAAGGTGAGCATTTGTTCACAGCGATTGCTAAGGCGCACCAAGCGGATATCGGCAACAGTATTCCCACTACCTATCACGCGGCGGCAAAAGATATCTATGAAGAAGGGGCGCTGATTTTTCCCTGCGTGAAAGTCCAAAACGACTACGAAGATGTTGACGACATCATTCGCATGTGCCGACGCCGCATTCGCGTACCCGACCAATGGTATGGCGATTACTTAGCTGCGATTGGCGCGGCGCGTATCGGCGAACGACGTTTAAAGGGTTTAACGGAGCAATACGGGACAGAGGTCATTAAACAGTTTATTGCCGAGTGGTTTGATTATTCGGAACGTCGCATGATTTCGGCGATAAAAAAAATGCCGCAAAAACGCTTAGAGAACACCATTCAACATGACCCTATCCCCGGTGTAGTACCGGATGGTATTCCGCTAAAAGTCATTTTGGAATTGGATCCCGACGAGGCGATGATTGATATCGACCTCAGAGACAACATCGATTGTTTGCCCTGTGGGTTGAACGAATCTCAGGCCTGCGCCACGAATAACGTTATGACAGGGGTTTTTAACTGTCTGGAGCATGACATTCCGCATAACGCCGGCACCTTTCGACGAATTCGTGTACATCTTCGTGAAAATTGTGTTGTAGGTATTCCAAAGTTCCCTCACTCGTGCTCGGTAGCGACCACAAACGTTGGCGATCGGTTGGTGAATGCCACGCAATCGGCGTTTGCTGAGATCGCCGAAGGCTGGGGATTAGCTCAAGGCAATACCTCGTTGAACGTGGGTGCTGGGGTTGTTTCGGGGACTGATTCCCGAAAAGGTGATAAACCGTTTGTGAATCAAATGTTCTTAATGGGTGGTGGCGGACCCGCTTCCGCTGAAAGTGACGGTTGGATCAACTTACTAATCCCCGTTGGTGCCGGGTTACTTTATCGAGATAGCGTTGAACTCGATGAACAAAAGTATCCAATACTCGTTAAGGGAGTCCGGTTAATACCGGATTCCGGGGGAGCAGGAAAATTTCGTGGGGCACCTGGCACCGAGGTGATTTACGGTCCACGAGACAAACCCATGCAGGTCGTTGCCGCGCCAGATGGTTGGTGCACGCCGCCCACGGGTGTTCGTGGCGGGGCGGACGGCACTTGCTCAGCTGATCACGTGTTACACGATGATGGCTCTGAGTCGAAAGTCGAAGGGTTTCTCAACGCTGAGCTAAGTCCAGGCGAATATGTCCGCGGTCGCGATTGTGGCGGCGGTGGTTACGGCAACCCACTGGACCGCGACCTCGCGCGAGTACAGCACGATGTCACCGAGAAGTGGGTCAGTCGCGAGCAAGCAGAATCAGTCTACGGTGTGGTATTCAAATCTGTTGGCACCAACGAAATTGATATTTCGGCTTCAAACAATAAACGTCAATCACTCAGGGAGCACCGCTGATGTCGACAACCGCATTCATCACGGGCGCCACGCGCGGCATCGGGGAGGCCATTGCATTACGCCTTGCAGAGCAAGGTTACAGACTCTTTTTGTTGGGCAGGGACCAGGAAGCCTTAGAAAACGTCGCCGCCGCGTGCCGGCAATTCAATGTCGAGGTTGATATCGCGCACGGCGATCTAGGCGATGAATCCTACATGGCGCAGAGCGTTGAGCGAGCGATCCAAGGGTTCGGTAGCATCGACGTGCTGGTGAATAACGCGGGCGCGGCGCATAGACAGGCGACTCAAAGTGCTGATTTGTCGGCGTGGCGGGATGTCATGGATCTGAACTTCAACGCCGTGATGTTTTTGTGCCGCGAATCCTTACCCCACATGATCGAAAAAAAACGCGGGACAATTATCAATATTTCGTCGATTAGTGGTCGTAACACAAACGCCGGCGGGGCGATTTATTGCGCGTCTAAGCACGCTTTAAACGGATTCTCCGGCTGCATGTACGAGGATGTCCGGGAACACGGCATTAAAGTTTGCACAATCATGCCGGGCTTCGTCGATACGGGTCTAACGCAAGATTTGGGTTTGAACGCCGCGGCAATGATTCAACCGAGCGATATTGCCGATGCGGTTCAGTACATCGTGTCGGCGTCATCAAATTGCTGCCCGACCGAGATCGTCATCAGACCTCAACAGCGACCTTAGGGCCAGCGCACACGGTAATCTTCTGCTAAAAACGCGAGACAGTTATCCGCATCCAGAAACCTAGGCGCGTCCGCCGCAAAAATTTGCTGGATCCTCTCGCTATTCCAATAGGCTAAGAACGCGGCGTAATCTGTAAAAGTTAACTCCGCAACGCCATCGTAAGCAGGTTCTTCAGCACCATAAGTGTCTGGCAACGTGTGGCTTTGCGTATATCTGAGGATGCCCGCATCAGTCGGAATTTGAGGTGCATGTTCGTTCAACCAGTAATCTTGAAAATCGGCAACGCTCATGCCTTTTTTCCTGGTAAGGAGAAACACGGCTTTGGTGCATTGTGTGTCTTTCTCAAGTTCGATTTCATCGATTAAGAGCTTTTCGCTCGTGGCGAAAAACTTCAGTGCATCCATATCAATAAAGTTGGGTTCGTCAGCTTTGGCGCCATTAATATATTCTGGATGTTGCGGTAAATTGTGTAAAGTTTCCAAATCATCAAACCAAAGTTCTGCCAGCCCGTCGTAAAGACAGCCGTCGAATCCGGGAAATTCGTCGTTAGTGCGGTGAGTTTGCACGTAGCGGCGCAATAAAGACATTTGCAAGGCTAATGGTCCGTGGGTTTGACGCCAGTAACGATGAAATTCGTCATCCGGCATGCCGGGTTTTTTCTTTGCTAAGGCGATTGCTTTAATCATGTTGTTCTCCCTTATTAGTATGATCGCTTATTGGCGCTAAATTATTTAAGTTCTCGTCGTGCAGACTTGCCAGTAAGAGTTCGCCGTGGCTATCAACTTTAAACAAGCCGAAGCGCGCGTTCTCGTAAAATTTGGCGTGGCCTTCCTGAAAGAAAAATGCATTGGTTGCGAACTTCACGCGGTCGTCTCGAATGCGGTATTGCATTAACACTTGTTCATCGTTCAACGTCTGGTCGATGTAGACCGCATGAAAGCTACCAACGCTTGATGGCGTTAAATTAACAACCACGTGACCGTCGCTGCCAAATGGTGGGATGGCACTTTCGTCAACGTTTGCCATGTCTAAGGCGGCGCGAATGTCGTTGGCGAGTTTAAATCGTAGTGCCATGTAATCGCCTTGCATTAGGGAGCGCGGATCAACGGGTACGAGTTCCAGAAACACGGGCGTGCCGTTTTCTAGGTGCTCCTCTTTTTTTAAAATTGCGTAGTTCACTACTAACAAAGCAAGCACCAAGCCGCCCATCAATATCGCGGTGGCTTTATTCACTGTGTATTATCCTTGTTCATTGTGCTTTGCGAGCAACGTTTAGAATCAACATTCTTGCGCCTAGCAAGCCCAGGCCTAAGGCCATTAAAACACCTGCCTTATACATAAGCGTTTTGTCCATTAGGTAGTAGTAGCGAGAGATGTAGACGAGCAAGGCGATAGCACCAAACCCTTTTAGCACTAAGTTTTGATGATGGTGACCAATCAATATCAGCATCATGCCTACGCCGATTCCCGGTGCTTTAACCGCGAGCAAGCCAATAACTAGCGCGCCAGCGATTGCCGCGTTTTTAACGCGCGAACTTACCGGTGACAAGCCGTCAATTAATTTGAGCGTTACCCAGACAAAAACTGCAGTCAGTAATAGCTCTGTAATTGTTGTTGGGTTTAGGCCAAAAAAGTTAGCGGCAAGTGCATTCGAGGCTTCAACAATTGGCTGAAAAATAGCGAAAGATTCGACGATCAGCAAGGTGATCGTGACGCCCCAGGCGCTCGCTTCGAAAGCCGCGGAGGCTGTTCTGTGCTGAAGTTCGTTAAACCACAACGATGCGGCGACAAACATGAACAGCGCCACTAACAGGCTATGGTAGTAGTCAAAGCGGATTGCGCTCAGATCGCGGTCAAAAGTGATAGTCACGTATAGGAAGCACAGCGCCAAAACGGTCGAGAATATTCGATGCAAATAGTTTGGCATAAGCGCCACTAAGGCGAATTCGAAAGCCGCAATAAGTGCGCAGCACAATGTCGCATTTTCTGAAAAATTTCGCACAATGACCCAAGCAATAAGAGCCTGTCCGGTGAGACTTAGCGCAAGCCCGAGATGCGTGACAAATCCTTCGTCGTTGCGCCTTAGCGTCATGTGAGCCGTGATCAGCACGATTGCCCCACAAACTAACGTCACCGCAGAGTTGTCGAGAATTTGACCCAGCATCGCGCCTACGAACGTCACAAAAAAAACCGCCGCAACCCATCCTGAGGCGGCCGAGATAAGTTTCACATACCACGGCGCAGACTCATTAAGGATCCCGGGCCGCCGGCCTGAAACAATGTCGAACTCGGCGAGTTTTTGCCAAAGATTGTCTAGTGATTCAGTCATGAGCTTGTGGCGTTTTGAACGCTTCGCAACCACATGGCGGCTAAACTACCCGCGCCAATCACGAGTAAGGCCAGGACGAGGAAAGCAACGTCGCCAAAACTGTCCAAGATGACTTCGGCCACTGCACCAATAATCACTACGCTCAAGGATAAGGCGAGACCCGCTAAAATAAAGAGATCGCGGTTTTGGGATTGATAGTAATAGCGCGTAATAAATGCCCAAAAGAGCCAAATTGGGACAGACCAAATCGAGACGAAACCACTGCCAACCACGACGAAAAAAGCGAGTGCAGTAATTGGTACGCCGGCGGCAACCGCGATTGTCCGTGGGGCCCAACGCGCTGTTAGAGAGTCCATTTGCCGTGCGCAGGCTTCCCATATAACTAAAGCGACGGAGTTAAAGATGAACAAACACCAAAGTAGTCCAGCTTCTCCTCCCCAAAGCGGTAACAAAAGCAAACCAAAAATTCCGCCGAACGTCTTAAAGTGTAGCAACATGCTTAAGTTGAGCAGCCCCAGCCACAATAACCAAATCGACGAGAAGCGGCCGACTATTGCCCAGGGGGTCATGAGCAACGCCCAATTAAAGAAGAGCTGCCAGGGATCGGCGCCGGTTTGATAGGTCTGGCCAAATAACGCAAGTAACACGCCAAGTAGCACGCAGGCGCCGAGCAGAGCGAATTTTCTTGCGTCGCTACCCGGCCCAGAGCGTACGCTGATCGCGACCGCAATGACCATGGCAATTTCTACTAAGCCGAATTTCGCAAATCGCCCGATTTCAGCCCAGTTGTACGCGATGAAAAATAACACGGAAAACGAGATCGCTAAAATCCCGAGGGCCATTAATAATTTATCAATGAAGGCTAGCCACTGAGAAGGAGATGGATGAACGCCAGCTAGCTTTATGGCGTCTCCTCGATGCGCTTTCGAAATTAAATCGTGCTCCAGTAACGCGATTAGCGCCTTGCGTTCAGACATAGAATCAACGAAATGCTATAAAGAGGATTGAGGATAGGAACTTCATAGCCGACAAGCAAGCGAAACATTGAGCCTGTGCTCGCTTGAAGCGCTTGCGCGTTTGTAGTTAATCTTAGCTCCAATAGTGTGTCCGTGCTTGCGCTGCAGCAACAATCGAGAGGGGAAGGACGATGGGCTTATCAATTAAACCAAGTGATGCAACCCTAGGTGCCTATATTTCTGGCGTAAAGCTATCCGAGCTGAGCGATAGCGAATTTGAGCAAATCTATACGGCGTTTTTACGCCACGCGTTATTAATTTTCCCGCAGCAACATCTAAGCAATGATGAGCAGCTGGCTTTCGCCCAGCGTTTTGGAGACATCGAAATTCTAGTGAAAGGTTTGAAGACTATCCCCGTAAGCAACAAATCGGACCATAAGGAGGCTTATGGTACCGCAGAGTTTCGAACGAAGTTACTGAAAGGGAATGAAGGGTGGCACACGGACAGTTCCTACATGCCGTTATCCGCCAAGGCCTCTGTCCTTTCGGCCCATGTGTTGCCGAGCGCAGGTGGCGAAACTGAATGGGCAGATATGCGCGATGCTTACGACCATCTCGATGATGAATTGAAACAAGAAATTGCCGACTACGAGGCTTATCATTCTTATTTTCACTCGCAAGCCAAAGTTGGGCATAAAGTCGAAGTCGGGGCGGCTTACGGATTTTTCCCGGGTGAACCGCCGCTTCATCGACTGGTGAAAGTACATCCAGAAACCAACCGATCTGCTTTGTTTATCGGTCGGCACATCAAGAACATTGTTGGCATGAGTGAAGAACAAACCGAACAGCTCGTCGCTGAGCTAACGAGTTTCGCATGCCAACCTCCGCGGGTATTAATACATAGCTGGTCAGTCGGTGACATTGTCGTGTGGGACAACCGTTGCTTGCTACATCGGGCACGGCCTTACGATACCAGCCAGACTCGAGTGATGATGCATACGCGTATTAGCGGAGATCCGAGCACCGAATCAGCGCTAAACGCGGCGCGAGTAGGGTAAAAGGGAAAAGAACCCGCGCGACAGGTGATATCACGCGAAGAGTCTGTCTATCTCGATTTGGTCCGCTTTGCCGCCGCGATTTTAGTCGTTGTCACGCACTTAATTCAATATTCGCTTCTTCCTGGATATCTCCAGCGCTTAGTGCCGGATCTTGGGCGTGAAGCGGTTGTCGTTTTTTTTGTGTTGTCTGGTTATTTGATCGCGTACACTGCCAACGATCGTTACACTAGCATGCGAAGTTACTTGTCAGCGCGGGCCACCCGGCTTTATTCAGTCGCGCTACCCGTGTTGCTACTGGCGTTCGTTGTGGATTCTGTTGGCATTCATATGCTCAACGGCAACTACGATCATGTATACCAATATGAGAAATTTTACTTATACATCCCGCTGCATTTAGCCTTTCTTGGCGAAGTATGGACCTTGGCCGAGCGACCGTTCACCGCCGATCCGTATTGGTCATTAAGCTTCGAGGCTTGGTATTACGTTTGGTTTGCCACTCTATTCTATTTTTGCGGCTGGCGACGGATTTTTTGGTTCTTGTGCATCGCTCTAATCGTCGGCTATCAACACTGGATACTATTCCCCATTTGGCTCGCCGGGGTACTTTTGTATCGCTTTCGTGACAGGTGGCCACTGTCGATTACTTTGGCGAGAGTGGGTATGGCTTTATCGGTGTTTACTGTTTTGCTTCTCGAATACACCGGTCTCGATATTCGCTTGTGGCAAGCAGGCAGAGACGTTTGGCCATTTAGTTCATGGCCGCAAGGAAGCACCGATCAATTTTTATTGGACTACATGGTTTGTGCATGCGCGGTCGTCAATTTGTATTGCGCGAGATATGCAAAACTCTCCCTTCCCTTGACGTTTAATCGGCTTATCCCAATATTAGCCGGTTACACCTTTACCTTATATCTGTCGCACACCATTGTGATGTCCACGTGGAAAAACAACTTCGAATACAACAGAGAAAATCCGTTGCATGTAACTTGTCTTATCGCGCTCATTGTTCTGGCGACTTTCACCATTGGGCAATTGACCGAAAAGCGGCGGAACCATTTCAAACCGTTTATCGATAAGATTCTCGCAGCAATGATTCAATTTTTGTTGTTATGTCCAGGTTCCCGTTTTCTTAAACCGAACCGTTTGTAGCCGTCGTGGCATCTACGTCTTGCCACAGCTGAATCATATTTCCGTCGTCGTCATAGAATAAAAACGAACGACCGATGCCAGCGCACGGCCAAACGTAGTCAGTTTGAGTTTCATAGCCCGATTCTTTAATCCGTTTAAACCAGTAATCGATGTCGTCTACATTAAGCCCAAGTTCGTGAATGCCTGTGTGACGGTAGCGCAGGTGTTCTTTCGGTGTGGCCTCAATTTGCGGATTGAGGCACTGCTGCAGTTCGATAATGGCTTGTTGGTCTGAAATCACTAGCACCATTCGCGAGCGCGCGTCCTTAACACCGAAAATATCGTCGAGCAACTGAGGCGTCATGTAGACACTGAGCCCAGGTTCTTTCCCGTCGGGAATCTCGGCGTCGTAAATCACGCGAAAGCCGAGCACGTCTCGCCATAGCGTTATCGCTTGTTCCATATCGCTAACGAACACGGCCATATGATGAAATCGCATAAGCTTCCTCGATACCCAAATCGGTGTTAGTGATATTCTACGGTGATCGGTCATTCTACGAACAGTAAATCTGCCGTCATTGGCAGAAGATCTTAGAGAGCATTTCGATGTCGAACGCACGTAAAATGAAACTAGGGGCATTTATGCGTCCTATTAGCATTCACACCGCAGCATGGCGGTATCCGGGCGCTTATCCCGACGCGAATTTTAATTTCGGTCATTATCAATCCTTTGTTCAAACGTTAGAGCGTGGAAAATTCGACGCATTTTTTATGGCTGATCACCTAGCGGTCATGAATATGCCCATGGATGCGCTAAAACGTAGCGCCACGGTGACTTCGTTCGACCCCATGACCTTGCTGCCTGCCTTGGCGGCGACCACGAATAACATTGGGTTGATTGCTACCGCATCCACAACCTATAACGAACCTTTTCACGTGGCGCGAAAATTTGCCTCCTTAGACCATATTTCCGGAGGACGCGCAGCCTGGAATATCGTGACCTCTGCCAACCCCATGGAAGCTAAGAACTTTGGCTTGGAATCCCATATGGAGCACGACGAGCGTTATGTCAGGGCGCGCGAATTTTATGATGTGGTCACCGGCCTTTGGGATTCTTGGGCCGATGATGCGTTTATTCGTGACGTCGAAAATGGCGTTTACTTTGATCCGGAAAAAATGCACGTGCTCGACCATCAAGGTCAATATCTATCGGTTCGAGGCCCATTGAATGTGGGCCGGCCGGTTCAAGGTTGGCCGGTAATCGTGCAGGCCGGTGCATCAGAAGCGGGCAGACAGTTTGCAGCCGAAACGGCAGAGTTAATTTTCAGTGGCGCGAGCCGGCTAGATGACGCGAGGTCATACAATAACGACGTGCGAGAACGCGCGGCGCAAGCCGGCAAGTCACCAGAAAATATCAAAGTGTTGCCAGGCGCGTTTGTTGTTGTTGGTGAAAGTCCCGATGAGGCCGCAGAAAAGAAAGCGCTGCTTGATAGCCTTGTGCATCCGGACAGCGGCATCGCGACCTTGAGCGTGTTGCTCGGCCATAATATTTCGGACTTGGATTTAGACGGACCGCTTCCCGAGTTACCTGAAAGCAACGCTAGTCAAAGCTCACGCGCAAAACTAGTTAAGATGGCGGAGCGAGACAACATGACCGTGGGCCAGCTCGCTCAATATGTCGGCGGTAGTTTTTCTAGTTTAGAAATCACCGGCACGCCAACCACCATCGCCGATACCATGGAGCAATGGTTTACCGAAGGCGGATGCGATGGTTTCAATATTATGTTTCCGTTTCTGCCAGAGGGGCTGGACGATTTTGTTGACAAGGTGGTCCCTGAGCTACAGCGCCGCGGATTATTCCGCACGGAATACGAAGGGCAAACCTTGCGAGAGAATTTGGGCTTGCCGAGACCGGGCAATCAATTTTTCTAAAGGTTCTTAACAGACAATGCCACGCGACAATCGAATTGAAATCCGCTATTGCGCTAAGTGCCGTTGGCTGTTGCGAGCGGCTTGGATGGCGCAAGAGTTACTGTCGACTTTTGAGAACGAAATTAACTCGCTCACTTTGGTCCCGGTGACCGGCGGTCAATTTGAGATTATCGCCAATGACGATAGGGTTTGGTCGCGACATGACACCGGCCGTTTTCCAGAAATTACCGAGCTAAAACAACTTATCCGAGATGTCGTTGCGCCGGACAGGGATCTCGGTCACGTGGACAAAAGAAAACACGAGAAGACTTAATTATCGAGCGGCATGATTTTCGAATGTCCTATCTGCAATTAACTTATTTGCATCTCGGTACGGTCCTACCAGCGTTTTTAATCGGCGGCGTTATTTTCCTACGCCAAAAAGGCACTCCAATACATAAAGCGATTGGCAAGCTATACATGGTATTCATGCTAATCACGGCGATCATTACGCTATTTATGTCGGCCGAAGTCGGGCCGACATTTTTGAACCATTTCGGTTTCATCCACCTTTTTAGTTTTCTCGTCCTGTATTCTGTGCCAGCTGCCTATATTGCAGCGAAAAATGGCCGTATCGCGACTCACAAAGCAAATATGGTTGGGGTTTACTTAGGGGGAGTTCTTATCGCTGGCGGCTTTGCATTTATGCCAGGGCGGCTACTGCATACATGGTTGCTTAAATAGCGCATCTTTCATACTACAGGCGGTCGTAATAAGTCACCGCGCGACCGCTAGCTTGTAATCGGGCCCGCCTCAACACGCCACTTATTCATCCCGTTGAGCCAGCGATCAACATCTGTGGCTTTATTTAGCATATATTTCTTCACAACCGGATGCGGCAAAATTAAAAATTCTTCCTTATCCATGGTTTCAATCACGCAATCGGCAAGTTCCTCAGGTTCGATCATACCGTCAACGCTAGCCACCTCTGCTTCATCGGGCCGGTCCGTCATTGGCGTGCGCACCGCCTGCGGTGCGAGTACGGAAACCCGAACGCCTAAATGACGGTACTTTACTGATAGCCATTCCGCGAATGACACGGCGGCGTGCTTCGTCACGCTGTAGGTTGCCGACTGGATATGGCTCAGTAGGCCGGCTGCGGATGCGGTATTGATCAAGTAGCCGCCGCCACGCTCGGCCATTTTTGGCGCTAAAACGCGGGCTGCGTAAATGTGCGCCATTACATGAATATCCCAGTTCAATTGCCATTCCTCGTTAGGTGCGTCTTCATCACCCATGCGGGCAATACCTGTGTTCGAACAAAAGATATCGATCGGTCCAAGCGTCGCCTCAACCCGTTCAATGAGATTTTGAATGGCACTTTCATCGGCCACATCGCAAGGAATAGCCAGTCCGCCGACCTCCCGAGCGACGTCTGCCAGCAAGTCTTCTTGAAAGCCAGCCACCGCAATTGCTTTGGCGCCCTCTGCATGAAATCGTTTTGCTAAGGCGGCGCCAATGCCGGTAGCGCCGCCCGTGATGACTACGACTTTGTCTTTTACTTTCACTTATTGTCCCCGAATTTCATTCTGCTATTTGCCTTTGGGTGACGGTTTGATTTAACCGGTCGCCGCGGCCCACTTGCTAAGGGTAAAATATATTAACAGGAATATTCGACGCATAATTATAAAGGCTTGATAATGAGAATTGGGGTTTCGCTGCCTGTTCGTGAAATGGAGAATGATTTAGCCGCGATTAAAGATTTCGCGATATTGGCGGAGGAACTCGGCTTCACGCATCTCCGTGTCCCGGACCAAGTCTTGCGGCCCGGTAGTGGCCATCTTCATGAACCGCTCACGTTGCTCGCTTATATCGCGGCGGTCACGTCAAAAATTGAACTTGTGCCATCGTGCATCATCCTGCCGTTACGACAAACGGTGTTGGTAGCGAAGCAAACCGCTGAACTCGATTTGTTGTCGAATGGCCGGCTGAGATTAGGGATTGGCGTTGGCACCAACGAAATCGAATATCTCGGCATGGGACAGGAGTTTAAGTCTAGAGGCGCGCGCTGTAGTGAACAAATGCAGTTGCTAAAACGTTTGTGGCGCGAAGAAAAAGTTTCGTTCGAGGGCGAATGGGATACCATTGACGATGCCGGGATTAATCCCTTGCCAGTTCAGCGACCAATCCCGATGTGGATTGGCGCCAAGGCTGTGCCGAGTAAGCCCGTTATCACGCGCATCGGTAGCTTGGCCGATGGTTGGTTCGTGTTGGCGACGCCGGAAGAGTTTCCTGCAGTCAATGACGCTATTTCCGCCGTTGCCGAACAAAGCGGTCGAGATCCGAGTGATATTGGAACGGAGGCGGGCGTTGCCGTTGTTGGCCCACGCGAACATGAGTGGCAAGACCGTGTTCGCGGGTGGACTAACATGGGGCTAACGCACTTATGTTTAAGAACGTTGGGTGGTGGTCTAGAAAATTCGCAAGCCCATCTCGATAAGCTTCGCGAAATCGTTGACCAGATCCCGCGTTAGCAAAATACGCAGCCGCTCAAATTCGAAAGAGTACTTCTTGTGTGAATGAGGCCACCAGTCGACCCTCCATCGACCACACATAGCCATTTCCAACGCCGCGACCGTTTTTCGCAACGAGCGCCTTTTGGTCGATAAAATGCCAATTGCTTACGTCTATAGGCTCGTGAAACCATAAGCCATGATCAAGGCTCACGCAAAATGTGCCCGGCGAACACCAAGTCCGATTGAATGGAACGAGCAGAATATCTGCTAGAGATTCGTCTGTCTGATAGGCTAGTGCCGCCGCGTGAAAATGCGGGTTATCTGGCGCTTCGCCGGCAAGCTTAAACCACGAACGAATAGACTGCTGTTCACCAATTCCGGCCGCGGCCCATGGGGCATTTACCACGCGTATATCGATACCCGAATCACGCTTAATCCAATCTTCTGGTAAGGGCATCGGTTGGTGTTGCATCAGCAGTTCTGTGTAAGGCGTGATGCTTTCTGGCGCGGGCAGGCGACTAAAATCTGACGGCGGATCGGCGGTAATTTCAGCACCAGATTCTATTTTGCAAAACGATGCACTCAGCTCGAACAAAATCTTATCTTGCTGTTTCGCACTGACCCGACGAATAGCAAATGTTCGCCCATCGCGAATGACGTCGACAAAATAATCGATCGGTTTACCGGGGTCGCCGCCTCGCACAAAGTAGGCATGCAAAGAATGCACGTGGCGCTCGTCATCAACGGTCCCAAAACCTGCGGCTAAAGCTTGGCCAAGGAAGTGTCCACCATAGGTCGCCTCGGCCCCGTCATCAGCCGAACCCATCCCGCGAAAGTGGGTGTCGCTAATTTGTTCTGGGCTGAGTAGCGCGACCAGTTTGTCTACGCCTTTAGCCGTCAATTTTCGGCTCCGCTAAGCCTGCTTTGCCCTGACCCCAACGATTGAAGTGTGTTTTATGCTCGGCCGGAATGCGTGTGACATGGCCAAAATTTCCGATTGGAAAGCCAATGGGAATAACCGCGACCACGCCATAATCACGCGGAATCTCAAAATAGTCGTGCATCTCTTCTTCAAACATTTGATGCATCGTGGTTAGGCTTGCACCCAATCCAAGCGCGCGACAAGCCAATAAAACGTTCTGTACAGCCGGATAAATAGATCCATGCGATGGTGGTGCCAACCCGACCCGATCTTTCTCAGCCACCTTAAACGGCCAATCACGTTTGCCGCAGCAAAACATCAACACAGGAACTTGGCCAAAGTTTTCCGACAAATGAACAGCCGCATCGATTGATCGACCCCCCGAAGTGCTGAGATCAACATCATTCAACGCGCTTCCAAAACGGTTCTTCAACCAATAATCGTAACGTTCGCCAAACCATTGTTTGTCGTCGGCGTCCGTGCAAACTAAGAATGCCCAACGTTGCGTGTTTTGCCCGCTCGGCGCACACACGGCTGCCGATAATATTTTTTTTATCATCTCGTCAGGAACCGGATCAGGTTTTAACCGGCGCATTGCGCGAAGCGTGTGCATAACGGTAAAAATATCGTTTTCGGCGGCCATAAGTTTTCTCCAGGTTAAGTGCGTCGACTATCGTTGTTGTGCGGTTCCAAACGCGGGGCGCCCGTAGCACCTCGAACGCCACTCGGCGATCCGCGGGAAGCTAGTGAAATCGTATTTTGCCATGTCGAGCAGCAACATAACGCTTGCGAGGTTCAGGTCAGCAATTGAAAAATTATCTGTGAGTAACCACTGCCTGCCTGTTAGGTGTTTTTCTAGTGTTTCGAGCGGTCGATTCAAGCGTCTAATTGCCAAATTGGCGACTTCAGGTAAGCGTTTATTTTTTGGTAAAAATTTGGTGTTGTTTAGTAGATCCATTTGTAAGGGCTCAATCTCGCTGATGGCCCAGAAGCTCCATTGTAATACCAAGCTTTCCTGCCAGTCTCCTAATGGGTAGAGCTTCGGCGCAAACCGTTTTGCCACATGCAGGTTGATACACATCGATTCAAAGACGAATAGATCATCGTGCTTTAAGGCCGGTATTTTTCCGTTTGGGTTTACTGCCAGAAAATCGGGCGACCGCATTTCTTCGATAGTATTTAATTTAACCTGGTGATAATCAATGCCGGTTTCCGCGCAACATTCTTCTAGCGCCCACAATGAACGGATCGCGCGAGACTTGGCGCCGCCATACAAGGTTAATTTATTCAAGGTGGCCAACACATAGCGATTTTGTTGAGAAGTTTCTATATGGGCACAAAAAAGCCCCAGTCCAGCCGGGGCTTTTTGCGTTTTTTTTAGGTTTACTTAGCTTAGCCAGCAGAAGCGGCGTGCTGCGGCTCCATGCCCCAACTCTTCACTTCAGGTAGGACTTTCTCACCGATTAGTCGCATAGATTTTTCAACCTGATCGAATGGCATGCCTCCGTAGCTCAACATCATGTTCCATTCGAAGTCGCCCAAGACGTTACGGCGCGCTTCGAGTTTGTCCAGAATCTGCTGCGGGGTACCGGTGGCTTGGTTGTTGACGTAGTCCTTGAGTGACTGTTCCTTGCCGGCGGCTTTCAAAATATCCGCAGCCGCAGCGTAGGTCTCGTAACCTTTCGTTTCGCGATGGTAGTCTTCTAGAAATTCGTAGTGCTCTAGCACCGACAAGTAATACGCAGCGATATAGCGGTCAGCCATTTGCTCGGCTTTGCCAGGATCTTCGTCGCAATAGACCGTATCGATCGCAACGGGCGGCGGCGCAATGCCGCCGTGTTCGGCAACATAGTGTTCACGCCAAAGATCCACACCCGGCACGTGTTTTTCTATTTCAAATTGTGGGAAGAACATCATCGTGCAACCGAGGCGACCTACGGTAGGGGCCGAATCGGGGGACATTGCTACCCCATACAAGCGACCTTTGAATGAACGACTTGGACGCGGTCGAATTTCCGTGCGCTTTTGCGGATAAAACGGACCGTCGCCTTCGATGAAACCCGTTTCTAATGCGTTCACGATCATGGGGGCCGCTTCTTCAAAACGTTCGCGTGCCGATTCCATATCAATGCCGAACGCTTCGTACTCTTTGCGTGCCAGCCCGCGGCCAATCCCATACACCAATCGACCGTCGCACAGTGCGTCCAACATCGATAATTTTTCTGCCACTCTAATCGGCTCGTTCCAAGGCAGGATTACCGCACCGGTACCGAGTTGAATTTTTGAGGTTTTTGCCGCGACATAAGTTAGCGCCTGCAAATTGTCCGGAATCATTGAGTACCAATCGAAATGATGTTCCGCAGACCACACGGTATCAAAACCGCATTCTTCGGCGAGTACCGCAATGTCCATTTCTTTTTTAACCATATCCGCATCCGAAATATTTTCGTGTGCGTTTTGGAAAAGCATCAGATAACCTGTCTTCATGGCTTGCCTCTACAAGTGTTATTCCAAGATACGCAGTTTACTGCGCCAGCGCGCGCGATGCGATCATTTCCGCTAAAACGGTTTCACTAAAACCCGTTAAAGATTGTGAGTTTTTTCGATTAACAATCGCAGTTGACGCTAATTCGCCAAGGAAATGAATTTGAAAACAAGTATTTATACAGTACTCGCGCTTTTTTGCTTTGCAGCAAATTCGGTGTTGTGTCGCCTCGCCCTGGGTGAAGAATCGATCGACCCCGTGTCGTTCACAATCGTTCGATTAACCAGTGGCATCGTCACACTTGCGATAATCCTTGCCTTAACGCGCACAAAAAGAATGGATCGAGCGTCCACCGGTAGTTGGATTTCCGCCGCCGCATTATTCATTTACGCGATTACTTTCTCGCTCGCTTATGTTTCCTTAGACACCGGTACTGGCGCCTTAATGCTGTTCGGTTGCGTACAGATTTCTATTATCGTTTGGCAAATTTTCAACGGTAAGCGCTTAAGCACAATTGAATTAGTAGGTTTACTTCTTGCTTTTAGCGGATTGATTTATCTGGTGTATCCAAGCATTCAAACACCATCTTTGCTGGGTTTAATATTAATGGGTATTGCCGGATTCGCTTGATCCGCCCTGAAGAGAGAGTTCGCAGCGCCACCAACAGTGTTACCGGATGAGCCGTTACCCCCAGTCCCGCCAAGAG
>JBCCFA010000017.1:0-20046 GCA_039029975.1 Pseudomonadota bacterium | reverse complement strand
ATTTTTTTAAGTCATTTATAGATATCTCGCGATATTCAAATATCTATATTTGTTAATTCAAGTAAACATTTCATAGTGGTTTTAAACTGTTGTTTTATATGGATTATTTCCAAGTTCTCATGTAATTTCTAGTTTGGTTTATCGCCGTCGTACCGCTGACCTTCCCGCGGCTAAAGATCAAACATTGCGGGCCCAAAGCTGAAATCTACGCTGATATTGTTGGGTGACAATCTTTCGAAATAAGAGAGTGCCGACCGGCGAGGGTTTCATTGACTGCCGAGTACGACGACGATAAAACCGGTGCGATCAGTCGTTACAAGACGACTCTCACCATAAGCTGGCTTCAGCGCACCGGGACGTCCGCCCTACCCCTCCGAACGTGCTGGAATCAAAACCTGTTTAAAACGCGAGCGCTTCGGCCGGACGCCACCGCGAAGCGTGGCATTCGGTGAGTGGAATGCTCTTCAACCTAGTGCGGGGGAACAAGTAATTGCCCGGTTGGAAAACAAAGTCCCCGAATTGATACCGAGTAGAATAAGGCCAACTAACACTTCACTCGGAATACAACTTTTATGCCTTGGCAAAAAATCATCGAGGGCATCGCCAAACGGCGACGTCTGGCTCGACAACAAGGCGGCGACGCGGCAATCGAAAAACACCACGCCAAAGGCCGTTTGACGATTCGCGAGCGCATTGCCGCGCTAGTCGACAAAAACTCTTTTCAAGAACATGGGAAAATGTCGGGCGCCGCTGAATTGGATGAACAATTAGAAATCGACGTCTTTAGCCCGGCCAATTATGTAGTTGGCGTCGCTAAAATCAATCAACGGGCGATTGTTGTTGGCGGTGAAGATTTCACCTTGAAAGGCGGTTCCCCCAATGCCGCGGGTTTGCGCAAAAGCGTTTATGCAGAGCATCTGGCCATCGATTTAGGACTACCGCTGGTCCGACTACTCGAAGGCGGCGGCGGCAGTGTCAGCAATGCACCAAGTGATCCGCGCAAACCGCAAACCGTGGGTTCTCCGTTGCACGAATTACCGCGTTTCCAAGTTATCGCCCAGGCGATGTCGCGCGTGCCAATCGTCTCTGCGGCGCTAGGCCCGGTTGCCGGTTTTCCGGCTGGGCGACTCGTTGCGTCTCATTTGTCGATCATGACCCGGGAGACGGCTCAGGTAATGATTGGCGGACCCGCGCTTGTGCAAAGGGCCCTTGGTCTCCGTTTGAGCAAAGACGAACTTGGTGGCGCCAAAGTGCACGCTCGCTCAGGGGTAGTGGACAACGTGGTGAATTCCGAGAGCGAGGCTTTTGACGTCATTCGGCATTTCTTGAGTTACCTTCCGCAAAATAGTGCGAGGCCACCGATCCGAGGCGCTTGTGACGATCCGGTTGATCGTTGCGCCGATGAGCTGGCGACGATCGTGCCTGAGAATCGCCGTCATTCTTTCGACGTTCGTAAGATAATTAACTTAGTGGTTGATAAGGATTCCTTTTTCGAAATCGCGCCTGCTTTCGGACCAAGTTTGGTGATTGGTCTTGCGCGTATCAACGGACAAAGCGTCGGTATTACCGCAAACGATAGCCGCCACGTAGCGGGCGCGATGACCGCAGCGGCTGCACAGAAAATGCGCCGTCAAATTGAGTTTTGCGAAACATTTCACTTACCACTCGTTAATTTCGTTGACGAACCCGGTTTTATGATTGGCCCACAAGCCGAACAAGCGGGCACAATCCGCTATGGTATGGCGGCAGTGGCGGCCGCCGCGGAAGCAACCGTACCGTGGGCTTCGGTCCGGGTGCATAAATCGTTTGGCGTTGCGGCCGCTGCGCATTACGGTCCTAATGCTTATATTTTGGACTGGCCATCTGCCGAGACCGGCGCTTTACCCCTTGAAGGGGGCGTGGCCGTTGCGTTTGGTCGCGAAATCGCTGCGGCGGACGATCCTGAAGCAAAACGCGCGGAACTTGAAGCGCGCCTAATGGCCGGCCGTTCTCCCTATCAACGTGCAGAATCCTTTGCGGTACAAGAGCTTATTGATCCCCGCGAAACGCGTCCCCATTTGTGCGCCTGGATCGATTGGAATCAACAAAAAATTTATGCACGACACGACGCACAAAGGTTTACGTTGCGCCCGTAGTTTTCAACACCTAAGTAAGATATGGTAAGACGCTTAGCGAGCATCGGTTAAACGCAATCTTTTTTCGATTATTAAAAGCACTGTGACGCAAACTATTCCGACAGATTTACAACCTAATCAACGAGACTTTAGTTTTGATTTAAACGAATCGTTTGCAGCGGTTGTTTCGATAAAAGCCTCTGTGCCCGAAGATGCTTTCACTGCACAAATTCTTGGTACAGAACGAGCAGGTCACGGCGTAATTATCGGCGAATCCGGACTCATTGCTACCATCGGCTACCTGGTTACCGAGGCTGAAAATATTTGGATTCAATGTGTGGACGGGACAATCCTTCCCGGGGATTTGATCGGCTACGATTATGAAAGCGGTTTTGGCCTTGTGCAACCATTAGGCAAGCTCAATGTTAACTCTCTGCCGGTTGGCAGCGGAGAGAACCTCCAGCAGGGTTCAAGCAATATTCTCGCTGGGTTTGGCGGCGCCGGTCAGGCAATAGTCACCGAAGTTGCCGTGAAGACCGAATTTGTCGGTTACTGGGAGTACATCCTTGACGAGGCCATTTATACCTCGCCCGCTCACCCGAACTGGGGGGGTGCACCGCTTATTGGAGCAGATGGGAAACTTTACGGTATCGGTTCTTTGTATACCCAGGAGGTGCCGGGCTACCCTGCCGGCACAGAAGGGAACGTCATCGTGCCGATTGACCTACTTACCTCAATTCAAGATGAGCTTCTAAGGTACGGACAAACGCTAAAACCTGCGCGACCGTGGCTAGGCATGTTCGCTGCGGAAGCCGATGACAAATTGGTTGTCGCCGGCGTCTACGATGACGCGCCCGCCGCACAAGCCGATTTAAGAGCTGGTGATGAAATCGTTAGCATTAGCGATCAAATTGTTGGGTCTTTGGCGGAGCTATTTCGTCACGTGTGGTCGGTTGGAGAAGCCGGTGTAACGGTGCCAATAAAAATCCGCAGAGACGGTCAATTGATGCAGGTTCACGTGCGCTCGTCCGATCGCAGAACACACTGGAAGTCGCCTAATTTACATTAGCTAAATAAGCAGGACAGTCGCTTAACGCCTTAGCACGGTGCGAGCGCGTACGCTACTTCGAGAAGGCATGCGCGCAGGTTGCTGTTTGACCAGCGCCGTGCGAACTCGAGTTTCCAAACCTGGCGGCAGATCTTTGAACAGCTTCACGTCATTACCCAGGCGCACGCCAGCCACTTCGCCGTCGATGATGGCGAGTTGATTTGATTGTAACGAGGGGATCCGCAGCCCGGGTAAAATAATCCCCTGCAAATTTAGCGGATCGCACGCGTTGACGGAAATAACCTCGGATTTTCTTTCCGCGCGAGCAGCACGACGTAGGGGATCAATTGCTTCTGGCAAAGCAAATTGTTCACCAGAAAAACCTTGCACGAAGCGTCCACCGCGCACTTCCCCCCTCGCTTCCATACGCCGCAAGGCCCATAAAATGTAACGCCAGGGAGGTAAGGCCGTTTCCCGTTCAAGCACCCGCTTAAATACGACGCCATAACGCCGAAGCAAGGTCAGGACAATACTGTTTAATTCGGGCGCATCGACTTCTAATATTGACGAATCAAGCTCAGAAACCCGCGGAATAAGGTCCCATCGTCCTGCCTGCTCAATGGTAGACATTGCGGCGCGACGTCGGCCGCGACTTCGGCTTCGTTTACCCGCCGGTTTCAACAAGGCGCGCAAACCCAGTAAACTGTCAGAAGTAATGACACCCGCCGAAACAAGCTCTCCAAGTGCGGTTTCGCATTGTGACGCTAACAACCCGCACTTCGATAATAAATCACTGTAAAAACTCGCGCCTTGTTTTTCCAAGACCGACAACACGGTTTGGGCGTCGCTACTTAAGGCAATTTCCCCGGACGTGAGGGATAAAATTGCTAACCAGGCCGACAAATCGCTGCGCGGAATTAAACTGATAGGCGTTGATTTAAGTGGGCCACTTCCTTTGGCGCCACCAGTCTTAGCGGATAGCCTGAACCAAATCGATTGACCACTGCTGTGCAGTAGATCCGCATAGCTTAGTTGATAATCCTTAATTCGCTTGGGCAGCACCTCGCTTTCCCACGCGCCCGCAGCGATTTCGAATCCTGCCAACTGCTCCACAATCGTGGCGAGCGACTCGGGTCCCGCTAGCTTGGTGTCGCGACTTAAATAATGCCAATCGCAGAGAAATCGCATATACGCCGCTGCCGGCACAGGTTTAGTTTCCGCCCGAAGGCGTTTCATCGTGTAACGATGAATTCGCGCCAATATCCGTCGGTCACACCATTGTGAATCGTCGATTGCTGGGTCGAACTGTCCGCGCAGACAAATCCCTTCTTGTTCAAGTTGCAAGAATGCGCGTTCAACATGCTCGTGCTCGAAGCCAAACAGTTGCGCGATCATTGACGTTGACATTGGGCCGCCACAATCTAAGCGGCTCCTTATCAACGATTTCATTGCGCCGTGAAATTCATCATCGAAGGCGTCAGAGAACAACGGTGCCAACTCGTGCGCCCGTTCACTGGCAACCCAGAACGCTTGCGCGTTTACACCGCTTGATTGTCGCCCTACCCGGTGCTCTGCTGCCAACTCGCTCAGCCAATCATCGGCGCCGTTAATTTCTGCAAGTTCCTGATCACGCAACAACCCATTCATCACTAAGGATTCGTGAAGTTCGTCGCGATTCGTCGGCACATAGTTAACTTCTTCGGCAACCCGTTTGATGGCTTCGGGATCAAGCGCGCCCAAGTCTGAGGCGGTATCAGGATCTAGCCAGCGACGGCTGCGCACGGCGGCGGTGCGCCGTTCTTCAAGCGGCGCATCATCTAGAAATGCATAGGGGTTTGCGTTTAAAACACTTTCTGAAAATGGCGACGGTTCAGTGAGATCTTTAGCAACTAGACGTTTCTTACCCGCTAATATTTCGCCCACGAGTTTTTCAAGGCCGCCGATATCCATCGCTTCGTTAAGGCAATCGTCGATAGCTTGTTCAACTAAGGGGTGATCTGGAATCTCCCTGCGCCCGTTGAGGTTTTCCGCGCACGCGAGTTGATCGGGGAACACCAGTCCGGCTAAATCGTCAGCATTCATTCGGATCAGACGCGGCGGGACTTTATTGCCGTTGCGGAACCGAGGGATCGCCAACGCACAAGTCGATACCCAGCGCCAACGAATGCCGAACATCGGCGCGTCCAGCACCGCCTGCGTTAATACATCACGCACCGAATTTGGATGAAGATATCGCCAGACTTCTGCGAGGTCGAAACTATGCACCTCGCCCAAGGAGATGACGATGGCATCTTCGATAGCCGCAGCCTGCAATTCAAAATTGAAGGTCCGGCAGAATCGTTTGCGCAATGCTAAGCCCCAAGCTTTATTAATCGCCGAGCCAAAGGGTGAATGGATGACCAACTGCATGCCGCCCGACTCATCGAAGAAACGCTCCATGACCAGGGTATCCTGCGTAGGCATCACCCCAAGGGAACGCAAGCCGCTGAACAAATAATCATAGATCTGCTGAGCTGCCATGTCGCCTATGCCAACCTCAACAGACAACCACTGACAAATTTGTTCTCGCGTTTGTTGCTCTTCTACCCGCTCCTCGAATTGTGCGCGTATACGTGCGACCGCGATTGATAATTCTCGGCTACGAGTCGGCGCCTCGCCTAGCCAAAACGGCATATTAGGCGGCTCGCCTTCAGCATCGGCAACACGAACGGCTGCGGAATCAACTTTGAGCACACGCCAAGACGTATTGCCTAACTGAAAGATATTGCCTGGCAAGCTTTCAATCGCAAAATCTTCGTTTACAGTGCCGACAAATGTCCCAGCCGGCTCAGCAATCACGTCGTAATCCGCGTTATCCGGAATAGCGCCGCCACAGGTCATGGCAACTAAACCAGCGCCACGTCTTGATCTAATAACTTGATTAATTTTGTCCCAGTGCAAATAAGCGCTTCGTCGACCTCGTGCAAAGCTGTATCCGTCGGCCAGCATTTGAACCACGTCATCAAAAGATTTTCGCGCTAGCATGCGAAAGGGATAAGCACGGGTGACTAATCGAAAAAGCGTTTCTGCGTCTACATCGCGTGCCGCTGCTTCGGCGACAACCTGTTGCGCAAGAACATCCAAGGGACGCTCACAAATCTCGATCGCATCAAGTTCTTCTCGACGCGTCATATCGAGCAAAGCCGCGCTTTCTACCAGCTCGTCGCGGGTCTGCGGAAATAGCTTGCCTTTGGCTATCCCACCCACGGAATGTCCGGAACGACCGACGCGCTGCAAAAACATGGCTAGCGTTCTGGTGGTACCAATTTGGCACACCAAGTCTACATCACCAATATCGATACCCAGTTCCAATGATGCCGTCGCAACTAGCGCTTTAAGTTTGCCCTGTTTGAGACGTTGCTCAGCGTCGAAGCGACGCTCTTTGGACATACTACCGTGATGCGCAGTGACCACGTCGTCGCCAACCCGGTCGCTCAAGGCACGTGCGACGCGTTCAGCGAGACGGCGGGTATTTACAAACACGAGCGTGGTGTGATGTTCTTCGATTAAAGCCGCAATGCGATCATAGAGGTCATTTGAAGACTCGGCCGACATAACGGCCTCCAACGGCGCGGGCGGCAACTCAATGGACAAAAGCCGATCGCGTACGTGACCTTCATCGACAATACGACAACTGTGCGGTTTGCGGTTTTTTTCATCCGCAGTAGTACCTTCCATGCCAACCAGAAAGTTAGCGACTTCTTCAACCGGTTTTTGCGTAGCCGACAAACCAATCCTGAGCGGTGGCTGTCCTGTCAGATCTGCCAATCGCTCTAGGCTCAAACTCAAATGGGCGCCACGCTTCTCGCCCGCTAGTGCGTGAATTTCATCAACAATGACGGTACGCACCGACTGCAGCATGTCTCTACCGCCGGCACTCGTGAGTAAGATATACAGTGACTCCGGCGTCGTAACCAAGATATGCGGGGGTCGGCGGCGCATCGCCGCACGGGCCGTTTGCGGGGTATCACCCGTTCTTACCGCGGCACGAATCGGTGCCGTATCATCGTCGACATCGAGATTTTGTTGAATTTCACTAAGCGGGCCTTCCAAGTTTCGCTCAATGTCGTTACCGAGCGCTTTCAATGGCGACACATATAGCACTTGCGTCGTATCCGTTAAGGTGCCCTGTTCCGCTTGGCGGACGAGTTCATCAATCGCAAATAGGAATGCCGCGAACGTCTTACCCGACCCGGTGGGTGCCGCCACCAAGGTGTGATCGCCCGCCGCAATTGACCGCCAGGCCCGCAACTGGCAAGCCGTTGGCGCATCGAACGTGCGCTCAAACCATTCAGACACCGTTGGGTGGAACAGCTGAGGGTCGATTAACTCGGGTTTATTCATATTCCGATAGGATATTGGGAACTCTACGACAGTAGCAGACACTAAGCATATTGCTGGTTCGACAATTTAGCGATAACTAAGGTTTGGTTCTTAGATGTTGTCCCAAAAAGTAGAGATAATCAACTGATTCCGTTAGTATTCAATTGCATTCAGCTAGAGTTTATTAGACCGATTATTCGCCTCAGATGCGTCCGCTCCAACTCACAGTATTCATCCTCGCTTTAGGCCTATCCTGCATCGGTGTAGCCATCGAAGACGGAGATTCCTTTGGTAATTGGCTGGTGCGTTGCGGCCCGCAGGAATCTTCGGACTCGCAAGGGTGCTTTCTGTTTCAAAACCTTGTGCTCAAAGAAGGCGGTCAGCGGGTGCTACAGGTGGCCGTTGGGTTCGTGGATAACGCTGCCGAACCAATCGCCCTGCTCAGCCTGCCGCTCGGCATTTCCTTGCCACCCGGCGCTAAAATCAGTATCGATGATAGCGACCAATATAGCCTGCAAATCGAACGGTGTGAGGTTAGTGGTTGTCGCGCGGGGCTGAAACTGACGTCTGGGCAAATTACGCGTTTCCAACAGGGCGCCTCACTCGCCGTACATTTCCACGATGGTCAACGGCGTCCAATCGAAGTCCCGTTGTCGTTAGAGGGTTTTAGTGAGGGATACACCGCTCTGTTAGCCAACCGCTAGTCCACTCGGACAGTGCTCATTGGTAGTCATTAGGCCGAATAATCAAGCGCTGACCTGTCTCAAGGCCATAGCGCTTAGCCGTCCCGGCATTCAATTCAACGGTGTACCTCACCGGGCTGGGAGAACGAATAACTTCTAAGCTCTGCGGCACGGCATGGTGATGGATGTGAACAACGGTTGCTTGCTCATCCAGAAAAACCATATCGAGCGGGATGAACGTGTTTTTCATCCACATGCCGATTTTGCTAGCTTCGAAAAAGTCGAAAACCATTCCTTGCCGCGCAGGCATGTAATCGCGATGCATTAAACCCCGGCTGCGAGTCGCAGTGGTGTCGGCGACCTCTAAATTGAAACAAACCTGACTGAAATCGGAACGCAAGAAACAACCGTAAGCGTATTTCTCCACCGCAACAACAGGTGCAGCAACGAGAATATGAACGATTGCTATAGCAACACAAGCACGAGCATTCATGAACAGCGATCCAATTTACTTAAGACTTTATCGCCGTATAGCGATCTAGTGCCGCCTGCCGGGCGACCGCGTGATCAACACAAGCCGCAGGGTAGGCAACCGCGGTCTCTGTCAACAAGTCCCCACTCAGTGGTGCATGCAGCTGCTTGTCCGGCACCTTGGTCAACGCCGGAATCCAGCGTCTAATATAGGCACCCCGCTCATCGAACTTTTGCGATTGTAGATAGGGGTTAGAAATCCGGTAGTACGGTGCCGCATCTGCCCCGCATCCCGCGACCCACTGCCACCCTAAGGTATTGTTCGCCAAATCTGCATCAACTAAGGTGTCCCAAAACCATTTTGCGCCCTCAATCCAATGACAGCCTAAATGCTTGGTTAAAAAGGATGCGACGACCATTCGAACTCTGTTATGCATCCAGCCTGTTTCCCATAGTTCGCGCATCCCGGCGTCCACTAAAGGATAACCCGTTTGACCAAGCTGCCATTTGCGCAGTAATTCAGGTGCAGCCGACCAGTCCATGCGCGCAAATTTTTCATTCAACGGCTGCGCCACAGTTTGCGGGAAGTGATAAAGCAAATGGTGGGCAAATTCTCGCCACGCTAACTGGCGTAACCATGCGATAACGGCGTCTTCCCCGCCAGCTTTGCCGTCGCTATTCACGCGCTGGCGCAGCTGCTGCCACAAAACACGGACGCTTATTTCACCAAAATGCAAATGCGGAGAAAGCCTAGAGGTTGCTGTTTCAGCCGGGAAATTCCGACCCTCTTCATAGCCGTAAATATTCGCATCGCTGAACGCATCGACTGCTCGAAGCGCCGCCTCTTCCCCGATCTGCCAATGCGATCTGATTTTCGCCTCCCATGCATGCCCGCTTAGAAGCGCTAGATCTTCAAGCGAGCTTGACGGGATTTCGGGACTAGATTGATGCCATTTCGCGTCGATATCGCGCGCAGAAAAACCGTGAGCTGCCCGATAAACTTCCTTCCAAAAAGGGGTAAATACGCGGTAAGGTTCGCCCGATTTATTCGCAAAATTAAACGGTTCAACTAACAAGCGCGCATTGTACGAATGACATTCCACGCCTTTTAGATTACTTTTAATCGTCGCCGATTCTTGCTTCGCATTCGGGTCATATTCTCGATTCCAATACAAATCCGATATCTCCAGCGCGCGGCATAAAGTCGGCAACTCGCGTTCTGGATTGCCAACCTTAAACATCATTGGAATGCCGTAATTCAGCAACGATTCACGCAAATTGCGTAGACTTTCATGCAGCCAAACGCGAGACGCACCGCCATAAGCCCAATCCGCATCGGGCTGGTGAATGTAAACCGCAATCACGGGTCGCCCGCTATCCACAGCGGCCTGTAACGCCGGATTATCGCCAATGCGAAGGTCGCATCTAAACCATACTAGGGCAGTCATAAAAGTGATAAATCGTTTAAAATATTCGGTCGGTAGGTTAGCACGACCTATTGTAGAGTCGGCAACATCGTGTGATTAAGCCGTCGCAAGCGTATAGCACTAAAACCTCGGCCAGTTAATACTTACGCCGTTTAATCAGGAGAACCGATTGATATGATACGTATGTTTCTAAGCATCCTCGCCGTCGCGATATTCACTCAGGCGGCTTTTGCACACGGGCCCTCTCGTCAGAAGGTGACCAAGGAAATTGTGGTTGATCGGCCCGCTAGCGAAGTATGGGCGATTGTCGAAAATTTTTGCGCTATCAAAGATTGGCACCCAGCGATATTTTCCGCCGAATGCGACCCATCAAAGGGTCAAGAAATCGGCGCGACTCGCGTGCTAACGGTGGCGGAAGAAGGCGGCCCGCAAATTCACGAAGAGTTGCAGAAATTTGATGCCGAGAAAATGATGTTGAAATACAAGATCACTAAAACGGACAATGCGGTGCTCCCTGTAACGACTTACTCCGCGTTTCTGTCTGTTGCCGCTAACGATGATGGCACCTCCACAGTGAAATGGCGGGGTGGTTTTTATCGAGCTTACCCAAATAATAATCCGCCGGAAAACCTTAGCGATGAAGCAGCTGTTAACGCGGTGACTGGGGTCTACGACGCTGGTTTGGCCAACATCAAGGTGATCGCAGAAAAAACGGTAGATAAATAAATCGACAATCGCTGGCCTAAATCTCATCAGCTAAGGGTACACAGATAATATGATGGGCATCTATGTAGACATCTTAAAGCGTCGCTTCGCGGCGCTTTTTTTTGCACTCACGTTAATCTCGCCTTCAATATTGGCAAGCGACGGCGCGACGGCCTATATCACGAATCAAGGAGAAGATTCCGTCTACGTGGTCGACCTTGCTACCGCAGAAATTATCGAGAAAATCTCTGTCGGCAAAGACCCAGCCGGGGTCGCAGTTGGTTTTGGAAAAAAACACGTATTCGTGACTAATCCGAGCGGGCAATCTGTCTCTGTCATTGATACGACTACTCGCAAGGTGGTTAAAACCTTGGCGCTGACCGGTACCCCGCTCGGCATCGCGGCCAATCCGCGTCGACCGGAAATTTATATTGCCGATTGGGATAATGCGCGAGTGTTCGTCATTAATATCAACAGCTTTGAAGTCGAGGCGGAACTAACCACCGGCAAAACACCCGCCGGTGTCGATGTCGACCACAGCGGAAATCGGCTCTATGTGGCCAATCGCGATCACAATTCCGTGACGATTTTCGATATCAATACGAGAGAAAAAACCGCAACAGTCCCTGTAGGTAAGGCGCCTTTTGGTGTAACCGTCTCATTCGATGATAGATTTGCGTTTACGGCAAACGTCCAAAGCGGCGATATAAGCATCATCGATACGCATAAACTTGAAGCATTGGCGAATGTTCCGGCTGGTGAATTTCCATACGCGATTGCTCAAGACCCTAGCACGGATTATTTGTTCGTGACCAACCAGCAGGAGAGCACCGTATCGGTTATCCATTTTCCCACTCGCCGCGAAATAAAAAAAATCACCGTGGGCGATTATCCGGAAGGAGTCGCATTTCACGACAAAACAGGGTTCGTCTACGTCGCAAACTGGTTCAGTAATTCGATCAGCGTGATCAATTCGGAAACCCTGGAGGAAATTAATACTATCGACGTCGGCGAAGGTGCTCGAGCGTTTGGACGTTTCGTTCTAGATTAGCTAACTGAGGCAAGCACCCCAGTTTTGTAATCACTATACTTTGGGGTAAAGCTCAGTCGCGAAAACGTCGATCGCGGATCGCATTTCTTACTCGTGACGTTTCTAATAGCGTCGCCGCTAAATAGCGGATCAGTAAAACCGAATGTATCTGCGATGAATTGATAATACTCTCCCCGTCTCGCTGGATTGCCGTCGGCCCCCAGCTCAACGCCATTCGGCCGACCATGCAGGCAAGTAAGCGCAAGTGCAGCGCAATCCTCGACATGCATTAAATTTAACCACGCCTCTGGGGAACCGCCGATTGGTTTGCCTTCGCTCAACTGTGTGCGTCCAATCACCCTATCTGGCCCATAGATACCGGCTAGGCGTAGCACAGAAAATTCGTCGCCTGTTGCACGCCAGCTGTTTTCAATCCCGAATAATCGCTCGGCCCTTGCGCTACCTTTCTCAATTGGCGTTTCAGCAGAAACCTGCTCACCCTCCTTCACCGTGTACACGCCGGTGCTAGATATCAGTAAAGCACGCCTAAGACCCGACCGGTCAATATTAGAAAGCAGTTGTGAAAACTCCCCCGCGGCTTCGGGAATGGCGCTAGGAGGCAACATGAACAACAAATCAAAAGCAGTTCGGGTAGTGAGCGTGCCTAGGGTTCGGCTTTGCGCAAAAACATTACCCACATGCAATTCTACCTTGAGCTCTTGCAATGCCGGACGCGCTCTTTCGGTGGCCACTAACGCGGCAATCGACGAATAGAATTTTTCTGCCTGCCTAACAACAACACTGCCAAGATAGCCGCAGCCAATGCAGATTAAGGCCGGCTTTGCGGATCTATTCATCTTCAGTCTTCCGCCTTCAATAAGTAGTGACTCGTGATCTGCGAAAGCAGGCAATAGGCGGTAAAAAAATATAACCCTAAACCAACGCTCGCATCACTAAAGCGGTCGCTGCCGATTGCGAAATAAGCAATGAATATTGAAATCACGAAAACATCTGCCATTGACCACTTACCTATCGCTTTAACAATCCTCATTCCCCGCCTTGCCCATTCGGGTCGAAAGGATTGTAATGAGATCCAAGAAATCGAGCTTTTTAAAATGGGGACTATGATGCTAAACAAAGAAATTAGAATCGCTACCAGCCAGTTCCCGTTAGAGAACAAAGTCCATAACGCGGTGACGATACTTTTCGCTTCGTATTTCAGAACCACCGAACCTAGGACCGGTAACTCAGAGTAGGCACGAAGTGCCATAATTGGCGCGACGATCCCGACCAGAAAAGCGAGTAAGGAAATGATAATGCAATCTTTAGCCAGTTCTTTGCCGACCTCGTCCGCGCTCACTTGGCGCTTAATCAGGTAAACGAACACCAGGTATGCTGAGGCCAGTGAAGCGAATCCAAGCGCAAAGTATTGCGCGCGCTGATGTCTTCGCTCCGCTTCGGCGTAATAAACGGCCAAACTGCGTTTCTCATCTTCTGCGCCTTGGTAAAGATTGAAACTCAGCTTTTCCAGGAACGACTTCCACGCCAGCTCGGTGGAACTCGAAATATCCAATCGTTGCGCCGCTTGATCGCTTAGCTTCGCAGACTCGATCGAGTACTTGATCACCCCAGCGGCGGTAACCAGCAGACAGCACATGACGAAAATCCGCAACACCTAGCGCTCCATCACAGGTAAGTTGTTTGGATTGTTTGGTCGGCGGAATGCGGTTGACCAAACAAGCCGTTTCTGAAAGCTACAGTCAGTGACTAATGCTCTTAGCCACCGGATGATGACCCTCACGCAAGAACTCATTCACTGCGTCATGGTGCAGCGGCCGCGAAAAGAGGTAGCCCTGAGCTTCTGGGCAATTCATGGCACGCAAGCGCTTCATTTGTGCGTCGGTCTCAACGCCCTCGGCGACAACTTTCATACCAAGGGTAGAACCGAGCTTGATTATCGCTTCCACAATCGCACTGCTATCCACTTTCTCGGTCATCGTTGATACAAACGAGCGATCAATTTTCAACGAGTCATAGCTAAAGCGCTGCAAGTAACTCAGCGAAGAATATCCCGTGCCAAAATCATCAATGTGAAGTTCTACACCAATGTCCTGCAGATCGGATAAAGTGCTGAGGACCAGATCGCCGTGATCCATCACGACACGTTCAGTGATCTCTAATCGAAAACTGCTCGGCGTAATATTTAAATCTTCGAGTAATGCCGCTAGTCTCTTCGCCATGTCGTCGGTGAAGAATAGCTTTCCTGAAACATTGACGCTCATAGCCAACGGAGGATCGGTCGGAAAAAGCTGCTGCCAATTGGCCAATTGTTTTGCCGCCTTTTCGATCACCCACCAACCAATGGGTCCCACCAGCGTTGTTTCTTCAATAATGCTAATAAATTCATCCGGCTGAATCAGGCCTCTCGTGGGATGTTCCCAGCGCAGTAAGGCCTCGAATCCCTGTATGCGAGTGGTCGCAATATCAATGATCGGTTGGTAGTAAACATCGAACTCACCGCGTTCTAAGGCTCGTCTCAGGTCCACTTCTGTACGATGTTGAAACATTGCCTGATCGTGCATGGAGGTATCAAATACGGCGTAGCTCGCATGACCAGAATTTTTCGCGCGGTACATTGCAATGTCGGCGTCGCGGATAATTTCATCCGAGCTACGATAACTATCAGAGCTTATCGCGATGCCAATGCTCGCAGACGTATATACCGAATGCGTTTGTATCTCGACTTCCTTGGCCATTGCCTCCTGTAAACGCTCCACTACGTAAATGGCATCCGTTGGCGCATCGATGTCATTCAAAACTATCGCGAATTCATCGCCACCTAATCTCGCTAGCGTATCGCCAGGCCGCAAACACGAATTCAAACGACCAGCCACCTGAGCAAGCAACTCATCCCCGACGGAATGTCCAAGGCTATCGTTGACCATCTTGAAACGGTCTAGATCGAAAAAAAGCACCGCAAACAAGCGATTCGGATCGCGATGATAGCGTCTAAGGGCCAAATCGAGTCGGTCGAGAAAAAGGTTACGATTGGGTAAACCCGTTAAACCGTCGTGCATCGCCTCGTGCAATAAACGCGCTTCGGTTTGTTTACGCCGCGTGATATCGGTCATTGAACCGGCGATGCGAATCGCTTCACCAGCAGAGTCCCGCACCGCAAGTCCGCGACAGAGCACCCAGCGTTGTTCGTCAGCGCGACCGACAATGCGCGATTCGCATTCAAAATATGGCGTTTGCTCGCGCAGATGTTGATTCAAGGCTTCATCGAAAATGGGTTTGTCTCTGGGATCAATGCGGTCAAACCACTCATCGACACGATTCGCGAGTTCATTGTCTTTGTAGCCCAGAATCGCTTTCCAACGCGGCGAAAAATACACTGTGTTCGCCTGCAGATCCCAATCCCAAATGCCGTCGTTAGCGCCAGCGACGGCCAGTGAATAGCGCTGCTCGCTTTCACGCAGGGCGAGTTCGCCGCGGGCTCTTTCAATCGCGTAGCGAATTGCCCGGCCGAGCAAAGGCCCATCTACCTCACGCTTAATGAGATAGTCTTGTGCGCCCTCGCGCATCGCTTTTGTGCCTAAGTCGATGCTGTTTTGGTTCGTTAACACAATGACCGGGATTTGCTGGGACACCTTCAGCATTCGCTCACATACCGCGATCCCAGCGCAATCGGGAAGATTCAAATCCAGCAGAATCACGTCGTACTTAGTTTCGAGCACACTCTTTATCGCCTCATCAAGGCGTTCAAAGTGGTTAACCGAAAAACGCCAATCGCTGACGCGTTTCAGGTGCTTAAAAACTAATTTGGCTTCTGATTCAATGTCTTCGACTAGTAGTACTTTGCAATTAGTTGCCACAACTAACCTACCGCTTCATTCGCGGCGCCTCCCGTATTCAAGTTTCTAACACTTGCCCCCCGAAATTCGAGTATGAAACTAGAACCTCGACCCGGCGTGGATTCGACCTGGATTTCACCGCCATGCGCACGGACGATTCGCTGGCAAATCGCTAAACCCGCCCCTACCCCCGGGTAATCTTTACCGCGTTCCGAGCGGTGGAACATTTCGAAAATCTGTTCCCTCTCTTCGGAATTAAGACCGATTCCGTTGTCTTCAAATCGGATGCGAAGATATTCGCTCGTCTCCACAGAGCTGACCCGAATTCGCGGGATGCGATTACCCCGAAATTTAATCGCGTTGCTTATCAGGTTTTGAAAAACCTGAATCATTTGGTAACGCATGACTGCAAGCGCGGGCAACGGTTGATGCTCAATCGTTGCGCCCGATTCGTCGATATCGCTCCGTAAGTTGGCGATTGCTTCTTCCAGTATTCGATCTAAGCTGATTATTTCGCGTTGCTCTTCTGCGGATTCGACCATGGAATATTCCAAAATACCATCCAGCATTTCCTGCATGCGCGCAGTCAAAGCGGAAATCTCGTCGACTGCTTCATTAATCTCAGCGCTATCGCTGTTCAAATCAGTGCGTAAGAAATTAGCGTGACTATGGATGGAATTCAGTGGCGCCTGCAAATCATGGGAAAGCGTGAACGCGATGTGTTCTGATTCGGTATCCGGTTTGGTCGCGACGGCTGCCGGCGGTTGTTGCATGTCGACGCTACTGATATCAGCGAGTGTCGTCGCCCACATTCGCCGATTGTTACCTTCAGCTGGCAGTTGTCGCAAATTCATTACCATGAGCGGGTGATCGCCGCGTGAAGTTCTAAATCGGGCAACGAACGACCAAGCACGGGGCGGACGCAACAATTCAGCATCCCATTGTTCGCGCTTGTCGGTTTCAGTCCAAAACTGCGAAAACGTTTGACCGATTAGCCCAAATCTTGGTTGTTCGACAAGTCTTTCGAACTCGTCATTGACCATCAACATTTGACCTGTTTCATCCAGCAAGCAAGTGGCCGCGGGAAAGAAACTATTAAATAAACTGGTCGCATCGTGTGGGATTCGCTGACGCAAGTCTTCTAGCCATCGCAAGCGCTCGACTAACATACTGGGTAATTGCAAAAACCCGGAGCTATCTTTGCGAAGTCTGCCGTCTACGCCTAGACCAACGCAATCCCTAAGTGGAGGTAAGGAATCTTCGGTGCTGAATAACCAACACAAACAGCCGGGGTAACGCTTTCTGATATCTTGCGTCACAGCTATCAGCTCACCAAATCTGGCGATCGGGTCGGCGATAAAAGCATCTACAGCGCCCGCACTAACGTGATGAGCAACATCTATTGCTGAGTTAGCTTCGAGTATGGCGGCGTCTGGCAAAGCACTTTTCAACGCGAGATTAAGCAGTGCTCGATCGTGCTTATCGCCGTCAAAAACTATGATTCTATAATTATTATTCAACGGCTTAGCGATAGCATTAGAAGTTATTAATGCGACTCTGGAGGATATGCGAATGCTCCGCAGTTGGCAATCGTTTCGAGGCCCCAAATACCCCATTTGTAGTAGTTTGTTTTTTGCAGTATTCTCAGTCGAACAGTAACTCGCTGATACATATTTTTCGTATATTGGCCTATTCGCCTTTTATCTCTACGTTATTTGACGGGTTAGGTCAAATTGTTATATTCTGTTTCAATCTGATCACCTTTACGTTTGAAGAGAGGTAAACACGTGGCAGCAAAGATGGATACGCCCAACTCTGGGAATAAAATTACGATTAGCAATGGCAAACTAAGCGTACCTGACGACCCGATCATCCCATTCATTGAGGGCGACGGCATCGGCCCCGACGTGTGGCAGGCAAGTTCCCGAGTATTGGATGCTGCGGTGAACAAAGCCTACGGCGGCCAGCGCGTGATCAATTGGATGGAAGTCTACGCCGGCGAAAAAGCGAATAATCTCACGGGGTCCTGGCTACCTGATGCTACCTTAGACGCCTGCCGCGAGTATTTGGTTGCCATCAAAGGGCCTCTCACCACCCCAATCGGCGGTGGCATTCGTTCCTTGAACGTGGCTTTACGGCAAATTCTCGACCTGTACGTATGCCTACGCCCCGTGCGCTGGTTTGAAGGTGTGCCGTCCCCGGTAAGAAACCCGGAACTCGTCGATATGGTGATCTTCCGAGAAAACACCGAGGACATTTACGCTGGCATCGAATTTGAAAACGGTTCAGCGGATAACGCGAAATTCAAGGAATTTATGCGCGCGGAGTTTCCAGATGCTTATAAAAAGATTCGCTTTCCGGATTCAGCCGGTATCGGCATCAAACCTGTCTCGCAAGAAGGCACCTCTCGCTTAATGCGTAGTGCGATTCAATACGCCATCGACAACAACCGCAAGAGCGTTACCTTGGTGCACAAAGGTAACATCATGAAATTCACGGAAGGCGCATTTCGCAATTGGGGCTACGAGCTGGCTGAAAAAGAATTCGCAGAACAAACCTACACCTGGGATCAATGGGAGAAAACTGCGGCTGAAAAAGGCGGTCAAGCCGCAAACGAAGAGCAGCAGGCGGCACTTGATGCGGGCAAGATATTAATAAAGGACGCGATTGCAGACATTACCTTGCAACAGGTCCTAACCCGACCGAATGAATTCGACGTGATAGCAACTATGAATTTGAATGGCGATTACCTCTCCGATGCCTTGGCCGCACAAGTTGGTGGCATCGGCATCGCGCCCGGAGGCAACATCAACTACGATACCGGGCACGCTATTTTTGAAGCCACGCACGGCACCGCGCCAAAATATGCGGGCCTGGACAAAGTCAATCCTGGCTCAGTGTTACTGTCCGGAGAAATGATGCTCCGTTATCTCGGTTGGCCAGAGGCCGCCGATATGATTATCGCGGCGATCGATAAGACGATCGGCGACAAAGTTGTGACTTATGACTTTGCCCGACTAATGGAGGGTGCTAACGAAGTTAAATGCAGCGAGTTTGCTGACGCGATAATCGATAGACTTTAAGTCAGTATCAGTCGCCAAGACCTAGCCCTAAGCTGTGGACCAGACGAATACGCTAAGAGCGGCGGCAAAGTCCATATTTGCCGCTTTTAGCAACTACAACAACAACTTTCGTCGCATTAACCAACGTGCTCAGAAACGCTTTGAGGCGAAAGATTGGCCGGGATTACAAAATGATCTCGGCGAGCGAATTGAGCTCTATTCCAAATCGGTGAGCCGCTCGGTTGCTGCACTTGAAAAACAGCTCGGCGAAAATCACCAAAATAGAACGTTTTGGGCAGCCTTGAAAACCTATTACGGTGAACGCGTCGATGGCGTTCCAGACGGCGAGTTCTCTAAAACCTATTTCAATTCAATTTGCAGGCGTGTATTCAAGACGGTTGGCATTGACCCCGAAATCGAGTTCGTGACATTGCGCTTAGAGACAGAAGAACATCACCGACATCTTGCCAAGCATCAACGTTACCTTAATTGGACCAGCGCACGAGAATTTATTGATCGACTACTAGAAGATTTCGAGTTTGACGCGAGCTATCGCGATAAATCACGCGACGCGGATTTTATCGAAGATGAGATCGCCCGATTCGAAGCTGCTGAAAGTCTCAACTCGGAAGACTTGCTGCGTGCTGAATTTCTAAAACCTATCTTCTTCCAATCTTCACGGGCTTACTTAGTCGGCAAGCTTTATTGGCGAGATAAAACGGCGCCGTTAGTGATCGCATTCAAAAACGATGCCGAGGGAATTTCGGTTGACGCGATATTAATGACGGAAAATGAGCTCAGTGTTTTATTCGGCTTCACGCGCAGTTATTTCTTCGTAGACGTAGAGCCCGTGGAAGGCGCGATCTATTTTTTACGATCGCTATTGCCGCATAAAGCCTTGGATGAGCTTTACACGTCGTTAGGCCGCGTACGCCAAGGCAAGACTGAACGTTACCGGGCACTGACTCGCCAGCTTGGGCAAGGGGCTGATCAGTTTATCCATGCCGCGGGCGAGCGTGGTTTGGTCATGCTGGTGTTCACCTTACCCAGCTACGATCTTGTTTTTAAAGTCATACGAGACAATTTTGGCTATCCCAAAAACGTTTCTCGCAACGAAGTATTTGAAAAATATCAATTCGTTTTTAAGCATGACCGAGCCGGGCGGCTTATCGATACACAAGAATTTCGCCAGATAGAGTTTCCGAAAGAAAAATTCTCCTCGGAACTGCTCGAGGAACTACTGGAAGAAACAAAGCAAACGGTCCGTATCGAAGGAGAGAATTTAGTCCT
>JBCCFA010000016.1:0-20740 GCA_039029975.1 Pseudomonadota bacterium | reverse complement strand
TGCGATCTGGAAGACATCGATGCCGGCGACGCCGTGAAGTTCGCGTTGGTCATTCACAACACTGGCGCGTTAGACGCGCACGATTTGCTCATTACCGATGTGTTACCCGCGGCAGGCTACGACGCGCCCACGCTCGCCACCGTGAATCTGCAAATCTTCGCCGGTGACGGTACGGCGCTCACCTTGGATGGCGGCAGCGCGCTCGATCTCTTTGCAGGCGGTATTCGAATCGCCGATCTCACCGCCACCAACGGCGCGGTTGCCGCGGGCTACGACCCTATGGGCACGGACGACACCGCAGACGACGTAGTGAACGCGACCGGGTCGAATATTATCGTTATCACATACGATTTGATTGCCGCAGCAGATATCGAAGCAAGTAGTGCGCAATCGAATACAGCGGCCATTGCCGAGTACGCGGGTTTAGAGGGCGGTAACGACCTCACCGCCGGCAGCACAGTTGCCGAATGGGAAGATGACGCGCTCACGGTTGCCGCGCCGCCATCGATCAATAAAGTTTTTCTCGGCACCAGTGAACCATCAACGACGGGTATGACAGCGACGATTGGGGAAGAAGTCACTTATGAATTGATCGTTACGGTGCCAGAAGGGGAAGTGCCCGATTTACGCATCACTGAAATCGTCCCGCCAGGCATGCAATACGTCGCTGGATCAGCGGTGTTGGTTACCAGCGCCGGCGGTAGCGCCAATTTAACTGCCGATTTTGGCGGCACAGTAAATAACTTAACGGTAAGCGGCGGGGCCAGCAATGGCGCCACCGTCACGTTCGATATCGACGGCGCAAGCGGCGCGGGTTCACACGATTTCGCGAGCGGCGATAACAACATTGCTAATAACAGCTTTGCTATTCAGTACACCTTGGTTGTGTTGAATGATTCCGTGAACGCCACGCAGGGCGACACGTTGCGTAATACTGGTCAAATTTTGTTTACCGACCCCGATGGGCCGGATAACGATACTGGCACTGGCTCGTCCAGTGAAAACTTACCATCAAACCCTGTAGACGTGGGTGTCGTTGAGCCCAATGTATCAATCACAAAAGGTGTTGTGCCGGCGACAGCAGACGCTGGTGACACGGTCACCATCACCCTAGATGTTGTCAACACCGGCGGCTCTGATGCTTTCGATGTCATCGTCACGGATTTTATCGACCCAGCTAAATTTACCAACGTTAGTGCAGTCACAACGCCAGCCGGGTTTATTTTCGATTTCGGCACAACGCCGAATACCGTTACCTACACGGCTGATCCTGGGATCCCCGGTATCGTGCCAAGCGGCGGCGGCGTGCAGTTTGTTTTTACGGCCGAACTTACCGCGGCGGTCAATGCAGGAGAAACAATCACCAACACCGCAGTGATCACCCAATCAACGTCCTTGCCCGGTGTTGATCCCAATGAGCGCAACGAACCCATAGACGATCCCAGTGCAGATCACAGCGCCAGCGATGATGTTGACGTACCGGGTCCCAGCGCGGTAAAGAATTTTATTGGCACTTCTATCGTTGACACTAGCGCTGGCATAAGTAACGACAACAACGAAGCCGTGATTGGCGAAAACCTGATTTACGAATTGGTGGTGACGGTGCCAGAGGGCGAAAACGGCTCCGTCACGATCACCGACACGCTGGATGCGGGTTTAGCGTTCGTCGAGTTAGTGAGTGTTACCTCCTCTAGCGCGAACCTGACGACGACAATAGGGGCGGGTGATTTCTCTGACGCTATCCCGGCCGCGCCCGGCGCGACACCTTTCATCGCGTCGGTAAACAATGTCACGAACCAGGCGCAACAAGTGGTTTTCGATTTGGGCAGCATTACAAATGCCGATAACGAAGACGGCTCGCCAAACACAGCGGAAACCGTCACCCTGCGCTACGTGGCGACGGTGCTAAATGTGGCGGGTAATCAAAGTACCGCGAACGAGGCAGGGCCGTCTCTGGGCAATAGTGCGGTGGTTAGCTTCAATAATGGTTCGGGGCCAGTCTCGCAGACTGCAGTATCAAGCCCCACAGACGTGTTAGTGATTGAACCCGTTTTGATTACCAATAAATCGGTTGAGGTTGCCGGTGGCGGTACCGATGGCGACGCGGGCGATACCGTAACGTACACCATTCGGGTGGAACACGACGCCACCAGTGAAACAGCCGCCTATGACATTGTGTTTAGCGATGACATTCCCGATGAAATCATTAATATTTTACCGGGCGGTTTCAACGTTTCCTCTAACGCGGGCGTTACGGCGGCGGACTTTACCTTCACGGCCGGCGCAAATACGATTGTGTCGATCGCAGATATCGATCTTGAGCTCGGTGAGTTTTTTGAAATTACCGTCATCGGGCAAATCGATCCAGCCATTTCAGTAGGTCAAGACTTGGTTAACACCGCAACCAGCACTTGGTCTAATCAAGATGGCGCGGTGACGAACACGTCCGAATACGTGGGTGACGGTAGCGACGAAGAACGCGATGGCGCCGGTGGTGTTGATGACTACACCGATCAAGGTACCGCTACGATTAGCGTTGCGGCCGCGACCATCGATAAGCTCGACCCCACGCCGAGCGATTACACCATTGGCGACATCATCAACTATTCCATTGTGGTGAATTTGAGCGAGGGTCTAATCCAAGACCTTGTCGTCATCGACGACATACCGGTGGGGCTTGAGTACATCGCTGGTAGTGCTCAAATTGTTACCAACGCGGCCGCGTCTGGTGGTTTGTTAACTGCGGATTACAGCGGAACGCTAACTGCAACACCCACGATTACTGCACCCGGCGGTAGCGGCGGCGATATCACCTTTGATTTTGGCGACACCACCACCACGCAAGACAACGTGGATACGAACAACGCGTTTGTCATTCAATTACAAACGCGTGTGCTCAATATTGTCGGCAATCAGTCGACAGATATGCGCACCAATGATGCCGACCTGCAGTTCACTGATCCGGTAACCAGCGGCACGCAAACGATTGACGACCCGACCGATCCCGTCATCCCAATCGTTGAACCAGATTTAATTGTTGATAAGCAAATACTATCGCCCACCACCAATGTGGATGCCGGTGATACCGTTCGCTATCAAATTCAAGTGCTGCACTCACCCACGAGCACTGCAGCCGCTTATGACATCAACCTTACGGATAGTTTTTCCGGATTCCTAGAAAACCTAACGATCGTTAGCGCTGACATTGACGGTACAGATGTCGCCGCTTTATTCACCATTAATGCGTCTGATGATTTAGTGCCATTAGATGCTAACGCCGTTGACCTACCCCTGAATCAGGTACTGACCATTACCGTAGAAGGGACCGTTGTCGACAGCGTTAATTTGGGCGATGTCATCAGCAATAGCGTAGATATCGATTGGACTAGCCAAAACGACAACCCAGGCGATCCCGCGAATCCCGACGAACGCGGTGGGGGCGGTGGGGTAAATGACTATACAGCCACAGGTATGTCAGACGACATTGTCATTCCCGCGTCGTTGGATGTAGTTAAAACCGTTGATAACCCCACACCAACCGTGGGCGATGTGCTGACCTACACACTCACAGTCAATGTATCTGAGGGATCGATCGAAAATCTCGACATCGACGATACCCTGCCCGCGGGTTTGAGCTATATTGCTAACTCGGCGCAAATCATTGGCAATGGTGACATTAGCTTTCCCGGTGTCACGTTGAGTGATTTACAAGCTTCCGGCAATGCAAACCTAGCTGGCAGCGTGCTGCAGATTGATATTGCCAACGTGGTCAACCCAGGCGGTTCCAATGCAACGGCAAACAACGGCAGCACTTTAGAAACCGATAGTTTTCAAATCACTTATCAAGTGCGCGTGGATAACGATGCCGCTAACGTATTTAACGGCGCCGTGCTTACCAACGACGCCGACGCTAGTGCGGACGGTGGGCTAAGCGACAACGACAACCAAGTCGACGTGACCATTGCCGAACCACAACTGCAAACGGACAAAAACTTACTCACGCCAGATGCCGCTGTCGAGGCCGGCGACACAGTTTCTTATGAAATTCTCGTCAGTCACGCAGGCTCAAGCGGCGCTGACGCGTTTGATCTAAATATCACCGACGACATTCCGGACATCTTAGAGTCGGTCACGATCAGCGCCTTCATTGGCGCGGTTGATGTGGGTCCGTCTGGGAGCGGCATTATTTTCCTGGATGGCGGTGGTGATATCGCCACGCAAACAAACGCCTTGGACCTACTTCAAGGGCAATCACTTCGCATCGTTATTACCGGTACCGTTGCTGATAGCGTGGTTGCCGGCGATACCATTGCCAATGCCGTGGCGTTAACTTGGACTGGCCAAGACGACGATCCCGGCGACCCCGTGAACAACGAAGAGCGCGATGGTGACGACGATTACGAAGAAATGGATCCCGCCGACAACATCGATGTGCCGGTAGCGGGTACGTTTGAGGTTGCTAAAACGGCGAATACGGGTAGCGCTACGGTGGGCGATGTGGTGACCTACACGCTGCGGGTCACGATATTCGAAGGCACAACTAATAATATTCAAATTGTGGATACGCTGCCCGATGGATTTGCTTATCAGGCTGGCTCAGCGGTGATTGCCAACGCCAACGGCATTACGCTAAATGGATTCAATGCGAATATCGCTGGTCAAACTTTAACGATTGACTTAACCAGCGCGGTTAATCCGGGTGATGCGGATAACGCCAATGCGCTCGATACCGATTTTTTTGATATCACTTATGAAGTATTAGTCACTAATACTAGCGATATATCGAACGGTGATACGAAAACCAATGATGCCGATGCCACCGCGGATGGTGTACCTGCCGATGTAGACAATCAAGTTGATGTGCTCGTTGTAGAGCCGCAATTAACTTTGCAGAAAGATTTGCTAACGCCGTCTAGCGGCGTGGTGGCGGGCGATACCGTCACTTACCGGATTACGGTGTCACACACTGGTGGTAGCAGCGCTGATGCGTATGACCTCAACATCAGCGACGATATTCCAGCGATCTTAAACGGGATAAGCATTGATAGCGCCCTAATCAACGGCGTCACAGATGTTTCGGGTCTATTTGCTATCGTCGGCGGCGACTTAGTCACGCCAGACCCAAACGCGCTCGATCTCCTCATGGGCCAAACCTTGGTGATCGAAATTAGTGGGACAATTTCGGTGGGCTTAGGTCCTACCGACGTAATATCGAACTCGGCAGACTTAACCTGGACAGGGCAAAACGATGCGCCCGGGGGCGGTAACAATCCGAACGAACGTGGCGGCGATGGCACTGGCGAAAACGATTACAACGACAGCGACCCGGCCGACAATATCACCGCCGCGAATACGTTTAATCTTACTAAAACGGCTAGCGCCGGTTCAGTGACAATCGGTGAACTGATTACTTACACTTTATCTGTTCAACTGATCGACGGCACCACGAATAACATTCAAATCGTAGACACGCTGCCAGATGGGTTTGCTTACCAGGCAGGCAGCGCAATAATCTTCGATGCCGCCGACATGACGATTAACGGATTTTCGGCGACGCCCGCCGGCCAAGTACTCACGATAGATATCACCGATGTCACTAACCCCGCTGGCGGTGGTGATGTGTTTCAGATTACTTACCAAGCACGTGTAGAGAACACCGCAGATAACCGCAACGGTGATATTCAAACGAACGATGCCGACGCAACTGCCGACGGCGTGCCAGATGATGTGGATAATCAAGTATCCACGACCATAGTAGAGCCGCAGCTCGAAATTAATAAGAACTTGCTGTCATCATCGGTCGCGGTAGACGCGGGAGACATCGTTCAGTACGAGCTGCTAATTAATCACACCACCGCCAGCTCTGCTGACGCGTTTGATATCAATATCACAGACGACATGCCGGCCATTTTGGAGAACGTTTCGATCGTTAGTGCTCTAGTTGACGGCGCAACGGACATTGCTGGACTGCTGCTAGTTAATGGTGCAAACGACTTAACCACGCCCGATCCAACACTGATTGATTTAGCGCTAGGCAGCCAAATACGCATTGTCATTCAAGGAGAGATTCGCGATTCCGCGAGCCCGGGGGATAGTTTTGTTAACGGCGCAGATATCGAGTGGACCAGTCTAGATGGTGTAGATCCAAACGAGCGAGGTAGCGGCGGCGGAGAAAACGATTATTCGGATTCCGACCCAGCGCCAAGTATTACCGTGCCAGGCACCTTGAGCGTCACAAAAATCGCGGATATTGCACAAGCAACGATTGGTGACATCGTGACTTATACGCTGCAAATCACGGTGGTGGAAGGGACAACCCAGAACATTAATATCGTAGACACCTTACCGGACGCTTTGATTTACCAGGGCGGCAGCGCGGCTATCTCGAATGCGAATGGCATGACGATTTCAGCGCCCGTAATTGCGCCAGCGGGGCAGATCTTAACCATTGATATCGCAAGCGTGCTGAATCCCGGTAATACCGATGATTCGGCAAGCTTAGACAGCGACACATTCGAAATTTCTTATCAGGTCTTGGTCGCCAACGATCCGGCGAACCAGGCGGGTGATACGAAGACGAACGATGCGGATGTGACCGCCGATGGCGTACCGGGAGATCTTAATAACGAAGTTGATGTGACGATCGCTGAGCCGATTTTGGAAATCAGCAAAGTCGCTTCCGACGATACCCCACATTACGGTGACGAAGTCACTTATACCGTTGTGGTTGAACACGACCAGGACGGGGCGGGGATAGACAGCCTGGCCGACGCGTTTGATCTGGTCATTGCCGACAGCATCAGTTCGCCAGGACTCACGTTTGTTGATAATTCCGTCACGCTGGTATCCACCGCCGGGGCAACCAATGTGACCATTACCGATCAAGTAGGTGACTTAGAAATTACTGCAGATTCCCTAAGCCTTGGGGGTAGCATTGAATTTACCTACCGGGTGACGGTAAGTAACGATCCGGCGACTAATCCGCTAGGTACGGTATTTAGTAATACGGCGACGGTCGACTACGATACGCAACCCGGTACTGATCCGAATGAACGCGACCGCGATGATGATGTGTTGGAACAGGTCACCTTAGTTGGCGCGGATTTAGCGATCGATAAAGACAATGCCGCATTTGCGTTAGTTCCCGGATTAACTTCCACCTACACGCTGACCATCACTAACAACGGGACCGATGTCGCGACTGGTGTGACAATCACCGACACCTTGCCGTTAGGGCTAACATTCAATGCGGCGAGCGATGGTGGCGCCGAAACCGCGCCCGGTTCCGGCATCATCGTTTGGAACGCGCTGCCAGACATCCCAATTGGCGGCAGTATTATGGTATCGCTTACTGTGGATGTGACCGATCCCGTCCCTTTTGGCGTGGTGGATTATCAAAACAATGCTGTCGTGTCACATGACGACACTGAGCCGACGCCAGCGGACAACACCGATGACGATGTAGATTTGCTGGATCCAACCGGCGGTCCGGATTTGGCGGTAACAAAAACGCTAGATCAAAGTACCTATGTGCCAGGTGAAGCAGTCACCTATACCTTAACGGTATCGAATATTGGTAACCAGAATGCGTCTGGCGTTATTTTGACTGACGTTTTTCCGACCACAGCGCTCGATTTCGTCGGGGTTGGCCCAAACAATGTTGCGCCTAGCGGGGACCATACGTTTGTTAGTTTTGACGGCACTACGCTAACCTGGGATCTCGATGTGGTGAACGCCGGCGAGGTGGTGACGCTCAACGTATTCGCCTCCATAAAGAATCCCTTGCCGTCGCTGGTCACTGATTTCACGAATCAAGCGACGGTGGTGGACGACGGTAGCGGCAATCCCGATTTGAATCCTGACAACAATTCGAGCTTGGTAGTCGCGAACATCAATGCCGCACCAGACATCGCCGTCACGAAGACGAATAATTTGGAACGGGTGCAACCGTTGGAAACGACCACCTACACGATAATGGTCAGCAATCAAGGCAATCAGAACGCGACTGGTATCGAAGTTAGTGACATTGTTGATGTTTCCATCTTCGAAAATATCACGCCTAGCAATCAGTTTTTAACGTCTTTCGATCCCGCTACTGGCGAAATCTCGTGGACGATTCCAACGCTCGCCGGCGGTGCGAGTTTGCAGCTTGAAGTACAGGCGATGGTCAAAATCAATATACCGCCGGGCGTTAATTCGGCTAGTAACTCTGTTACCGCGATGGACGATGGCGCTAACGGGCCGGATTTAAATCCCAACAATAACACCGCGATAGATGAGGATGAGCTGTTGGTTTTCGCTTTTGATGGCGTACGCGATGAGGTTTTCGGCGACGAAGAACCCGGTTTTCGCGCACCCAACGAAGACGATCGCTTTAAAGATCCCTTACCCATTTCGACGCTTTATAGCGGTTGGACGGAACCGGGTACCACGCTGAAATTTAAGATTTTTAACGAATACGGCAACGAGCTTGGCGAGCAAGTTGTCGTCGCAGATAGTGGCGGGAACTGGGTGGCAAACTTTGCTCACGTTTATATCACTGATACCCCGCATGATATGCAGGTGAGCGAACAACAACCGGTATACAACGCGTCAACCTTGGGTAGCTACAATCTGCGGACATATTTTGCGCCGTCTTTCCATGGTCAGGTGTTCTTCCTGCATCATCCAACGGTTGCCAGCGTCTTCTCCAATATGGCCGAAAACGTTAATCACTCAATCCACGAGTCTTTGATGTACCCAATTCAGCTTGGCTGGGACAACACCTACGGCTACGAGTATCTAGCCTCATCAGCCACCACGACCCAAACACGGGAATAAACGCTCACTCTCGGAATACAACAAAAATTAGGAACGATAAAAATGACAATGGTTCGCGCAAAAAATGATTTTGACACAAGGGGGTGTGCCCAAAAGGCGTTTATGCTCGCCGTCGTTTGCATGTTATTGAGCTGCGCTAGCGACCGCCATGCCCCAGAGGTTGATTACGACTATTACGCTGATGATCACGAATGGATAAGGAAGGAAAAAGATCGCGAAGAGCAGCGCCTAATGAGTATCTACGAAAAAGATAAGCTCTACTACGAAAAGCACGATGAGTTAATCACCGACACGAAAAGCGAATTTAATAGCATTATCGACCAGTTGCCCGATGACGAACCAGCGTACAAGAATTCTTTGCTGGGCGGTAATACGATTGAGCAGGCCGAACAAGGTACAACGACCGTTTACCCATGTTATTCAAACAAAGCGCTGGCGGCGTTAGATGGTTGCGATCAAGATAAACTCGATAAATTAATTGCCACCTTGGAAACTGCAGAAGTTCGGCAAATTCGCGTGGTGGGCCACACCAATAATGTGCGCTTAGGCGGCGCAGCGGCAAAAGAATTTGGCGACAATCAAGGTTTGTCCGCAGCGCGTGCACAGGCCGTTGCTACTTACTTGGGTCGCAAGCTTAATCTGGCTGGCGATAAGATAAATGCGTCCGGCGTGGGTGATACCCAACCTATCGCGTCGAACGATACGGCAGATGGACGACGTCGCAATCGGCGCGTAGAAATTCATTTCGACTATCTCCAGAGCCAGCAATTAAAGGGTGTTTCATTCAATTTTTCCGGCGTCCCGGCGGGGTTCAACGGGTGGTGGGAAGGCGAGGTGGTCAAGAATATTTCCGAGCAGTCTTCGCCTCTGTATGCGGATTTAAATAATCTCTACGAACGCGCAATTAGGCATTCTTCGCAAATTAGTGTTTTCAGCGATATCCCCTTGATTAGAGAAACCGGCATCCTCGAAGCGGAAGGTGAATTTGATCCCAGAGCTTTCGTCGAGAGTCGCATTGGCGAAAAGAACGAACCGGTTGGGAGCACGCTAAGAACGGGCGGTGCGAACCGTTTTCGCGAAGAAGAATGGCGTGTTGAAGGCGGGGTGCGCAAGAAATTTTGGAGTGGCGCCGAAGCGGAAATCTCACAGCGGGTTGGCGGTTTGGATACCAACTCATCGTTTTTCCAACCCGATGATCAAGGTCTTACCGAGTTGGCCATTAGCGTGACGCAACCGCTGTGGAATGGCGCGGGCGCCGAGTACACGCGCAGCACGGTCGCGCTTGCAAAGCTAGACCACAGTATTTCTCAGGACGAATTTCAACGTCAGGTAGAGTCTCACCTATTGGAAGTGGCCAGATCGTATTGGAGTCTTTACTACGAACGCGCAAATTTACTCATTAAGAAACGGCTCGTCACGAAGGCAGAATTGTTGGTTAAGGAATTGGAATCGAGACGCTCGATAGATATTCTTGAAAGCCATCTTGCGCGCGCTAAGGCCGCCTTAGCGGCGCGCAAGGCGGAAGTGCTTCGTTCGAGCCAAGCGGTGAGAAATTCCGAAGCAAAAGTGGTTGCGCTACTCAACGATCCTGAGCTGCGTTTGAACCAGGCTTTTGAACTCGTGCCAAGCCTGAATCCGTCAGTCAATCATCGACAGATCAGCATGCGCGAAGCGGCGCGACACGCATTGGAAAACCGACCGGAAATTCAGCAGGCGATGAAACAAATCAAGGCCGCGATGATAAGAACTAAAATGGCGGAGAATGAAATGCTGCCGGTTTTGGATTTTGTCATGGAAACCAGTTGGAACGGCTTGGAAACTGATTTTGCAATCGATGACGCCCTTGGCGATCAGTTCAAAGGCACAAACTACTTTTTTGGCTTGAATTTTGAAATTCCCATCGGCAATCGAGAAGCGAAAGCGCGCTATCAAAGAAGGCGCATTGAAGTACGTCAGCTGACGAATCAAATGCGCACAACGATTCAGACCTTGCTACTAGAAGTGCAGGTGGCGGTGCGGGAATTAGACACCGCCAAGCGCGAACTTGATGCGAAGTACGCAACCATGCAAGCCACCACCACGCAATTAGAAGCGATGCAAAAACGGCGCGACGTCGCCCAGGCGCGCGGCGAAGCGGCGAGTTCCTATCTGGAACGTCTACTTACTACGCAAGAACGGCTTGCCGATGAGGAAAACGGCTTCGTTAATAGCCAGCTCAACTATAATGTAGCGCTGGTGAACTTAGATCGAGCCATGGGTATATTGATGCACACGCAAAAAGTTTCAATGCGTCGCGAACAACCCGAAGATTATCTCCCGAGTATTCGACTAGACCGTTGATGCATTCCAAACCTCGCCCCTGGCGCGCGGCAAATTGCTTTTGTGGGTTTTTATTACTGATTCTCGCTAAGGTCGTGTTCGCCGCGACCTATGAAGGGTTCACCCAACCTTACTCAGAAGCAGCGCTGTCGCTGACCGAGCGCGGGATCGTTACCGCAATTCACGTCAAAGAAGGTGCGATGGTGGGGGCCGGCGATTTATTGCTGGAACTCGATTCGTCTGTTCTTGAAGCCACCTTGGCGATTGCCAAGGCGAAACAAGATGCGCGAGGCTCAATCGTGGCGGCGCAGGCGCGGCGCGATTTGGCGCAAAAGTACTTTTCGCGCTTATCAGATCTAGGTCGCGACGGGCACGCGCAATTCGATGAGATTGCGCAAGCGGAAGCAGACTTAGCGGTCGCCAAGGCCGAGCTTCAAGTTGCGCGTGAGCAGCACGGCATACACAAGCTTGAGGTAGAACGGCTCCGCCAACAGATCGCGAGTAGAAAATTAAACGCCCCATTCGGCGGTGTGGTCACCAAAATTCAGCCAAAGATTGGAGAGGTTGCGACAATCGAACGGGAGCCTCTGATCCACCTCGCTCAGTTGGATCACCTGCAAATCGTCTTGTATGTGCTGGCTGAGCACATTGATGGCATCGAAATTGGCACAGAGGTCCTGCCAAAGTGCGGTAGTGCTGGACAGATTGTTGAGGCTACCGCGAGGATTGAGTACATTTCACCCACAATAGATCCAGATAGCGGGACTATCCAAGTGAAGCTGTCGATGACTAATCACGAAAACGCACTGCGCAGTGGATTAAAGTGTGAGCTCGCGCTCTAGTTTCTGCGTTTCCAAAAAAATCGGACGACCTGATGAAAACAAACAAAACTGAAACAGCAGCGAAACCGAGAATTAGACTCAGATATGAGTCAACCGAAGTCAGGTATGGCGCGCAATTTGTTGTAAATGCGACGCAGGAGGATATTGTGGTGAATTGTTCAAGTGGCGCAATCTCCGATCCGGCAACGGGCGAGAATTTACTGCCGATACACACCCGCTTGATGCTAACGCCAGCCAGCGCCCAGCGTTTAGTTGATACTTTGCAGCAAGCGATTCGCGGCACACAAAGCGGTGCGGAAAATGCCGCGGCAGAATCGGGTCTCCAAACCGAGGCTTCGCTGCCGAAAATAAACTAAGGAAACGCTTATTAAATCTGTACGACGCAGATCGCGATACGCCCAGCATAGACCCGTGTACACGATAAAAGAAACTGGTTGTGTTGCGAAACGCGGCGAATTTGCGCTGTGCGAATCGGGTGGCCTAAGCCAGCGTACGCCCTGCCGCCAGGGTGTTTAAAATGAATACCACTGTGGCGCCATCGAACAACGGCTGGCCGAACATCAGGCAGGTTGAGAAAAACGGGCAAGCGCTAAAACTCTCTGAATTGGCTAGGCGACTCGCCGAGATCAGAAATCAAAATCTTTCCATTGATAAGCAAGCCTATCAAGTTGCCGATTTAGCGAGTCAAATAACTAATAGCCTGACGACCCTTCTGTTTTCGCAAACAGCATCGGGGGCTTTAACAGAGAAATTTCGTATTCCAGCGGCTTGGCAAGCAGAGCCGGCTAACCTACCGCAAGCTAGAATATCCACTGTAGCGAGCGCAGCGATTGAACAAATGGCGGTGGTAGTGGACGACACGGGATCGCCCGCGCGTACCTGCGTTGTAGCCGCACCCATCGAGAGAACTGATGGCACAAGAGTGGTGCTCGTGCAGTTGTTAGCGCTGGGGGCGCAGAGTGCTGATGTCTACGCCTTAATCCTACAATTAGTGGTTGGGTTTCTCGATAGACCGTCTGAAAAAAGCGTGTCAGAGGTGAGCCTTAGCTTACTTGCTAGCTTGTCGGCCGCCGTCAATCGGAAGACTGCGTTGCAAAGCGTGTGTGATGGCTGTTGCCAACTTGGGGCTAGCGGGGTCATTGCGGCAATTGAAACGAGTAAGGAATTCGCGCTTTACGCCTGCGATCGGGACAGCGCTTTACCAAAGGATGCCGCACGGACCAATACCTGGATTAAAGCCGTTACGGAATCTACCAAGTACCAACAGGTTAGCTTGTTAGGCCGTAGCGATTCCAACCAAAAGCACGCGCCGTTGCTTTTTGGTATTTTCGAGTTAGTACAAGATGACTATGTGGCGTTTGTTCCCTTGGGTAAGGAACTATCGCGACCGGACACGGTGCTAGTGATCCAAGCCGAAGAGAGGGAAGCTTTAACTAACATTGTGCATGCTATATCAGCGCTGAACCCATCTCTCACCGACATGTTAGCAAGCAAAGCGGATGGTCCTAGGGGCAAGGCATTCGAAATCCTGCAGCGCTTATCGAATTTTAAGGTAAAACGCGCGGCAGCCTTGCTTGCAGTTGTTGCGTTATTGGCGATGGCCTTGATGATTCCCATTCAATACGAAGTTGATACGCCCGTAGTCATTGAGCCGCTAACCAAGCGATTCGTAACGGTCCCATTCAATGGAGTCCTGCAAGAAGTCCAAGTTAAGCCCGGTGATCTCGTGCGCGAAGGTGAATTACTTGCTGTGCTTGACGATAAGCAATTGCAATGGGAGCTTGCGGAACTTATCGCCGAAAGGCAACAAACAACAAAAGAGAAAGACGGGCGCTTAGCGCGAGGATCTGCCGCTGATGTGCAAATCCTGCAACTTAAAATTGCCGAACTTAATTCTCAGATCGACTTGGTCGAACATCGTTTACAAAATTTGCAAATTATTGCGCCCTTGACGGGCCTAGTGATTGCCGGCGACGTTCAACGCAACGAAGGTGCCGCTGTTGCTATTGGTGATGCGCTATTCGAACTTGCGCCGCTAGACCAAGTGACTGCCGAACTCGCGATTGATGAGGAAGAGATCGCGCAGATCACAAACGGCTTAAGCGCAGAAATAAGAATGGCAGCCTTTCCGTCCCAAACCTTGTTGGCAACGGTGGAAATGATTCGCCCGCGCGCTGAGATCCGGGACGCACGTAACGTATTTGTCGCCGAAACCACCTTAGGAAACGAGGAATCTTTGTTGAGACCCGGTATGCGAGGGGACGCACGTATCGTTATTGGAAAGCGCAGCGCCGGATGGGTTTGGTTTCATCGCCCATGGCGAAAACTGGAAGAGATGCTGTTTTGGTAGCAGATCATACGCCGCGTGCTTTACCGAAACTGAAGCCGGATTTGCGCTTCAGCGCGAACTACGCTGAAGGCGAACTGGTTTATATCGTGGAAGATCCGGTAGTTGATAGGTTTTTTCGTGTTGGTTCACGCGAATATGATTTCCTCATTCAGCTTGATGGGCGGCGAAGTATTCAACAAGCCCTGGTGTACACCAATCGTATGCATGCGTCCGCGCCGCTGGTCGAGACAGATGTGGAATCAATATTGGCCTGGGCGAGCCAGGAGAATCTACTTGAAAGCAACGAGCAGGGCGCCGCACAAGACACCGCTTGTGGGAAACCTGGGACTGCTTCGCTCGGCCGCGCTAATCTCATGTTTATTCGCTTACCGCTGTGGAATCCCGATCGATTTTTGTCACAATTAGTCCCAAAAATATCTTGGTTGCTTGGCTCACCTTTTCTGTGGTGTTGGTTTATCGTTGTTGCTAGCGGCGCGTACCAAGTAGCTAGTCATTGGCACGAGTTCGAGCAATCGTCCGCGGGCATATTCTATCCCTACAATTGGTTATGGTTATTGTTTGCCTATATCGTTCTAAAAACCGCCCATGAAATATTTCACGGCTTAATTACGAAGAAGTACGGCGGTCAAGTTACTGAGCTCGGCGTGATTCTTATTTTGTTCATTCCGCTTGGTTATGTGAACGGTTCTTCGGCTTGGCACTTTCCAAGAAAGATGCAGCGGTTTTACACAGCCGTTGCAGGGATTGTGATTGAGTTGTTTTTCGCGGGGCTGGCGGGTTGGGTGTGGGTTAGCACGTCCACCGGTGTGATAAACGATATCGCATTTAACGTGATGATAATTGCCAGCGTCTCTACGCTGTTATTCAACGCCAATCCGTTGATGCGGTTTGATGGGTATTTTGCGCTGAGCGATATACTCAATCTGCCGAATTTATATCTCAAAGGGCAGAGCTATGTGCACTATCTTGCCAAGCGATTTTTATTCGGCCTTGCTGCGCAGGATCCCGTTCGAGGCAGATTGTCGTGGTTTGTCCGCTGTTACGGAATTGCTGCGTGCTGTTGGAAACTAATTGTCATGGTGTCCTTATTTATCGCCGCCTATAGCTTGTTTTACGGTGCTGGGCTGATTGTTGCGGTACTTGGCGCGATTGCATTGCTCATGCCCATTGCTCGGCGATTGATTCGTCAGTTTTCCATTGACCGGCTGGGTAAGAAAGCGACCCTCCTTGCTGGCATTAGGGCCGGGGCTGTTATCGTCGGTTTGGTCATGTTAGCCACGCAGATTAAATGGCAGCGTGATATCGTAACGCCAGGGGTCGTTGATTATCCACCGAGTAGCGTTATATACGTGGGTGCGCCCGGATTTTTGCGCGAGCTGAAAGTGCGCAGCGGCGCGCAAGTCTCTACTGGGCAGCCGCTGGCCGTGTTAGACAACAAACCGTTGGTCGCCGATATCGAACGATTAAAATTAGAAATAAAAATATCAGAATTAATCGCAAAGGGATTTCTGGGCCGCGCAGATACAGCCAAGTTACATGCGGAACGCGAAAAAATAGCGGGCTTAAAAAAGCAACTAGCCATAAAACTCGAATCACAAAACCGTTTAATCATTACTGCGCCGTTTTCGGGGATTATTGTCACCAGTAATCTGGAAGACTCGCTCGACCAGTATTTTCGTGAAGGCGAGCCGCTATTGAGAATCGGTCGGGAAGGGGACAAAGCACTCTATTTCTCGATTGGCGAAAATGAACCTTACGATGCCGATCGTTTAGGGGAGCCGCTTGCTTATAAGCTCACGGGCCGTGCTAGAGAGCCCAACCGCTTCGCGGTTGTCGATCAAGTCATCCCTCGGGTAACCACAGCCGTCGACTTTCCCCAACTTACCGCACCGGATGGTGGTTCCTTGGCGGTTAAGGGCGATGGTGTAGGGGGGTATGAATTCACTCAGCCAAGAACCCGCGTGAGCGCTAAGTTAGCAGCGGGCACGCGCGATGTACGGGCCGGTTCCCGGGTTAAGGTCCGTCTGCATGCGAAATATCAATCGTTAGGCAACATGCTCACGACGGGGTTTAGTCGTTGGATAAGACATCTGCTAGCGCAAGAAAAGTGGCATTAGGCGACGCGAATAGCGTCCCCTAATTTGACCGAACCCGCCGAGACTACGCGCGCCGTAACGCCCCCGTGCCCGCGCACCGCGTTGTAGGCGCCAGCCCCCAACACGTCTTCAATGTAGCTACAGGGATGACATGCACCAGTAATTTCGATTTCAGCCGTACCAATGCAAACCGTTCGGTCTTTGAGTGCCAATAAATTGATGCCGGCGACCAAGATATTGCGGCGAAACACCTCTGCTGAAATATCTTGCCGACCTAGCAAGCTTGCGACTACCGGAAGATGTTCGGCCTGCATTAGCGTGACCTGCCGTTTGCCCGATCGACCTTGATAGCGATCCCCAATAATCCCTCGCTTTGGATCGAGTGTAATTTCATCCGGCGTCAGCAGCGGCGCGCGACGCTTGGGTCGAATGCCAAGCCAGGTGACGGTACCAACCTGTGGCAAGGTGCTTAGCAGGATTTTTAAGGATTCGATTGAATGGCTCCTAAAGATTTTGCTGCTATTGTGAGCTGCACAAATGCATCTTAATCAATTAGTGCCTGTATTTTGGCAGTCAGGGCTTTAGACCATACTTCGTGCCCTAAAACATTTAGATGGCCACCACCTGTCGCGACACCAAAACCCAGTAACTGTCGTGGCGATAGATCCATAGGTATGTGTTCTCCGACTGCAGCCTCAATATCAATCAAATGAATGCCGGCATCGCGAAGTTTGTGGCTAATGTCTGCAACGATGTTGTCACGCTGACGCCTTTCCGTCGCGCATTCGACAGGCGCAATGGGTAAGCCGTAAATCGCAAAGCTTGGTTTGATAATTTGGCTACGCTGAAAATCGTGCAAGAGTTTCTCTATCCTTCGAGCACGATTTTGCGGCTTGTTTTCAGACCACAGGCGTGCGTGAGCTAACAATTGCTGGGCGATTTGTTGGCAAGTTTGTGTCGCAGGGAGATGCGTTTGCGGCGCCGTATCAACCGCGCCAATTCGATATTTCAGGAACACCGCACGCGCAACTCTAGAGTGATCCATTAGCCAAAAAAATAACCGACCTACAGCGGTGTCTTTCAATCGGTGAACGCGAGAATTTCGATACTGGTCACCGATTGAGAACCCGCCATCCGTCGTTTCAATATAAGCGGGTCCGCTAGCGTCGTTACTCAGCTCTTCTGTTAAGAAATCTCTTGCGTTAACAATAAACAGCGATTGATTTGGCGTAAACGGCTCTGCGGTCGTTTGATAGTGCAACAGTTGTTGCAAGGGACCAAATCCGCTCATGCCAAAATTCAACAACTCAACTTGAGCCGGTCGCTTAGTGTGGTTAATTCGCCGCTCTGCTAAATGCAAAAACGTTTGCGTTTGTTTAACCTGTAGGGCCTCGGTGAAAGAATCGCCAAATACCGCAATGCGGTACCTACTGGCGGGCTTTTCAAGCGTCCTCGCGCTATCGCGCATCCCATGGGAGTTAGTGCGCACAGATGCGCGATTTTCCCGAATATTAATAATTTGATGATTAATCCGAAAACGATACCCCAGCGTTTCGTCAGCCATACCGAGCTCACGCTCAACAATTGGCAATGCATGCCATAATGGCGTCGCTTCGATGAGATGCAATAAACTCTCAGCAGCTAGAACAGAAGCGCAAAGCCCAAAGGCGAATGCTGAACTCGCCTTGATGAAGCTTGTCTGTTTACGGGCGAACATCAGCACATTTTGTCAAAACCCTTGGGGGCGGACCAGTGTGGGTTGCTTAGCGGCCAGTATTCAGCAAAAAGAACATTAACCATGAGCGAAGACATTCCGTTAGAGAAAATCGAGCGATACAAGTTAAATGCTGAAACTGGCCGGATTAATTGGTCTGCCCTCGAGCGATTCTTTGCCGGCGGAAAACTTATTCTGGTTAACCAGGAGTTGGATTTAGTTGAGGTCGCCTATGAGTTCTCGGTGGACAATGCTAATAAAACACAAGATTGGCTAGCCGCCGGCATGGTCAGTAAACCGACTGACGAGGAGGCCAAAAATTTTCATCACGAGGACTCAGAATTTTGGTCTATTGTCGTTCGCCCTTGGGTACTCGCACAAAAAATTACGTCAGATTCACCATGAGCCTGCGATCTATTCAACTAATCTTGTTTGTAAGTGTGTTTTCTATCGTGAGCCGCACTGCGGTCGCGCAGGAGTTAACCGCGCGTGAACTTGCCGAAGAATACGCCTCATGTGCGGCCTATTATTTAATGCTCTCCAAAGCCGATACTAAATTAGCGAAGTATGCGCAATTCGGTGTGGCAGCAGCTGATAATGCTGGACGATTAACGAATCCAGACGAGGCCTTAGCTATGATGGGGCAGGAAACTAAGAGACTACTGAAAATGATGGATCACGATTGGAATAACGCCGCGGTGATCATCGAAAGCAAGGCGGAGCCTTGTAAGGATTTAATGACACTAAGTGAGTGAAATCGGCGCGACGAGACTTTTGCTGGCGCGTTAGTGCCCATGCTTCATCGGCGAATTGAGACGGGTTATCGGCTAACTAGCTGAAAATTTCCATTCGTCAGAGCATGAGTTGCCGCGTCGATCCCGCCTTTGCCCGCAACGGCAGCGATATCTGCACGGAGCGTTTTTGCCACGCTAATACCTTGAACACCGACATCGAAAATTTGCCATTGACCCTCTTTTCCAACAATTCGGAATAGAATATTTGTTGATTCAGAATCTTTGTTTTGTAACGTACCGCTAACCTGGACGAGACGCTTTCCAGTCTTCACATCTTGGTCGAGTTGCAAGCGCATATTCTTATCGAAACTTAAAGCCGACGCATACGTTTTAATCACGTGTTTTCTGAGCGCATCAAGGAACGCATCACGTTGTTCGGGTGATGAATTTTCCCAATGTTCGCGCAGAGTCCATCGGGCTAACCCGGGGTAGTCAATATGCGGGCTTAAGGACGTTGCGAACATGCTCTCGACATCTGCACTACTGGGCGTGGCATGAAAGGCATTGAATTCATCGACCAGCGTGGCGAATACATCTTAGTTAGAGAAACCTACAGCTCTGCCAATTCTGCTGTGCCAGTTTGTTCGCAGGACATGTGCAGTATGTGCAGATCGCGCGTATTTTAGTGCTGAAACTATGACAAATCAGCTTTTTGTGTGAATATATCAAACTCTACACCACGTGTGAGTTTAGCAAATCTAGGCTTGTGGTCAAATCTAGGATTCATGCAGTCAAGGCGCATTTTCTGTCACTTTCAGCGCCAACTTCACGCTGTGCTCTCTCGCGTTGGATTTTCTTTTGTTACTGGCATCTCGCAAAACAACACTCATTCCTGAAGATGCCTTAGAGGCGAAACTCAGAGAGCTTTTTCTTTCGTTGTTTCGCAGCCAGAGATTGTGTGTGTGTGCTGGTGGAGGAAACTGAATAAAAAATTATGGTTTGTGACATCAAAAGCGGCAAAGTGCATTTTCCTGCGAGTATTGTGTTCTTCTGCTTGTCAAGTGTGGCTGAAAAAGTCATGGCTGGATGCTTCATTTAGGAGTGTTTCTTGCAGTTGTTGTAAAGCAGGAGCGGGCACCAAATCCCATCCCATGGGGCCTTGACTCCTAGGCTACAGTCAGTTTTGCTTTTCAGCTCTCCAGCTGTTTTGTTCTAGTGTATGACGCACAGCAAAAGCGTAAAACCTGAAGATCCAGTCCAGGATGGTTCTAACCTGCTTCTTTATTGAAGTATGTGTTCTTCGGCAACATGTTACTTGGCACCCGATCTTACTGTTATACCAAGAGTTCATAACACAGGAGTGTGCAACTGGCTATGGCCCCATTTCGGGCGAAATTCCTGGATCACATCATTTTGAAGGAGCTTATGATGCCGTCCGTGCATTCGGCCTGTAGAACTCAGTGATCTTGGTGAACGTTGAACAAAATGCGACGTGCACGATCCAAGGATGACCTCGCACGAAATGACGGAGTTTGGGAATTTTGCCTGGATCGACCCCATAGCAGAAAGCGTACACAAAAAGCCTGAGTTGCACACTCATGTGCTATGAACTCTTGGTAATACATTTTGCATTTTTATTTGACCAGGTACTTGAAGATCATTTGGCAAAGTCTGACATGCAGTTGAAGAGCCTGCAAGTTGAGCTGGAAGCAGTGCAGTTAGAGAAGGTGGGTCATGCATATTTACAATTAACGTAGTATTTGGTGTGGACTTCTTGGAAGTCCCAACTGCCTCTGGGCCTCCTGCTTGACCGCAGCGGTTCGAGCCAGCACCGACCGGTCGGCATCGGCCTGGGCCTGCTGCTG
>JBCCFA010000015.1:0-20792 GCA_039029975.1 Pseudomonadota bacterium | reverse complement strand
GGAATTTCATCCTGATCATCCTGTTGCCCTGATCAAATATTCCCGGGGTGGCACCTCAATTGACAGTGCCGCTGCGAGACATTTTTAGACGTAGAAAATTTCCGCAACAGACGGAACGACGATCGTTGGAATCGAGTATCGGTGGGCGACGTTATCGAACGCGTGACTTGGAATCAACCCGATAAGGTGGCGTTAATTTGCACGCCTGATGCAACGATCAACCCGATCTATCAGCGCGTAACCTACGCTGAGGCGAATAAGTTGATCAACCAAGTGGCGAATGCTTTGCTCGCGCGAGACCTCGCGCCAGCAACCCGTATCGCCATGTTTTGCGATAATTCGAACGAAGCTTGGTTAACCAAGATTGGGATAGCAAAAGCGGGAATGGTCGCCGCCCCGATTAACTGCATGATGGCGCCGGACGTTATGATGGAATGCCTTGCGCACGTTGATGCGAAGATTGCGATTGTCGATCAAGCGCAATGGGACAAAATAGGTACCAATATCAGTTCGGCGGGTATCGAACCAATCATGCTAATCGGCGCGCAAGTCAGCGATGTTGCGGCAGGCTTTGATGAATTTATTAGTGGTCAAAGCGACGCAGAACCAGACATTAGTATTCACGGAGACGATGTCTGGCAAGTGTTGTTTACCTCTGGCACCACGGCCCGACCGAAAGCCGTGATGATTTCGCACACCTATACCTACATGAATGCCTATAGTCATGCGCTCACCATCACCCGCGGTTTAGCGCATGAACAGGCGGTTTGCCATGCCGTATTTACCCCAATGGTATTTCACATTGGTGATCACATTTGTATTTTTGGTCCACTCATGGCGGGTGGTACCGCCGTCATGGGCAGAAGACCTGAAGGCCATGTCATGGCAGAGACGCTCACCCGTGAAAAAGTGACCTGTCTTTTCGGTGGCGCCCCGCAATTTGTGGAAAGTTTAATTCGCGCCGTGGATGAACGGCCGTTTGCCTATGACTTATCGGCGATGACGGTCATGTATTTCGGTTGGGCGCCTTTAGCCCCTGGCGCGTTAGCTGCTTTTCAACGCATTTGTGGTGGTGATGTGATGGTTTATGAAATTTGTGGGCAAACTGAAGCAGTTGCTTGCCACAAATTCCCGATAGATTTACATCGCGACATGTACCTACGAGAGGCACCGGCGACCAATCATGTGGGGAAACCGAGTCCGATCATGGCGTCAACAGTTTTTGATGAAAACGGTAGTGATTTACGCGGTCAGCAAGGCGTGGCGGGCGAGGCCGTATATCGCTCGCCAGCGATATTTTCTGGTTATTATCGTGAACCGCAGGCAACGGAAGAAGCGCTGGCCGGGGGTTGGTTTCACTCGGGGGATAGTTTTGTTTACCACGACGATGAAGTGCGCTTAATGGTCGACCGATACAAAGACATTATTAAATCGGGCGGTGAGAACGTCTCTACGATTCGGGTTGAAGCGGTATTGCAACAACACCCAGACATTGAACGTGCGGCAGTTGTAGGTGTTGTTGACGACAAGTGGGGGGAAGCGGTTACGGCTTGTATTATTCCTAAAGGCGGATCTCAAATCGATGAAGCCGACGTCATTAGTTTCGCCCGTGAGCGATTGGCGGGTTTCGAAACGCCCAAACAAGTCGTGGTAATGGATGAGTTTCCCACGACCGTTGGGGGCAAGATCTTGAAATATAAAATTCGCCAGCAGCTAGCGAAATAAGTATTTTCTACCGTCAGACGCGATTAAAGCATGAGTGATATTTCTGGTGGTATTTCATTGAAATAATATAAATGTAATGATATAACATAACTGTGGCTCAACCTAACCGGGCAGCCTCCCACCATAAGTCCTTTACTCCCTAGAAAACCAGGTTATCTCATGAATAAAGCTGTCACTGACACGCCAGTCAGAGATTCTACGAATACCATTTCGGTTGACGAAAATAAACCCAGCCGCGCTGAAGCCGAAGCCGCTGTGCGCACGTTAATTAAGTGGGCGGGTGATGATCCCAATCGCGAAGGTCTGGTTGGAACACCTGATCGGGTAGTGCGGTCGTATGAAGAATTCTTTGCGGGGTATGATATCGATCCTGTCGCATTGCTCTCAAAGACTTTTGAGGAAACATCGGATTATGACGAGATGATTGTCTTGCGCGACATCCGCTTGGAATCGCATTGTGAACATCATCTGGTCCCCATCCTCGGCAAGGTGCATATAGGATATTTACCCGCCGGTCGTGTGGTAGGAATCTCAAAATTGGCACGCGTGGTTGAAGTATTTGCCAAACGTATGCAAATCCAAGAAGCGTTAACTGCGCAAATCGCCGATACAATACTGTCTGTGATGAAACCTCATGGCGTCGGTGTGGTGATTGAAGCCGCCCATCAATGTATGACAACACGGGGTATCCGCAAACCAGGGGTGAGCATGATTACTTCGCGGATGCTGGGTGCATTTCGCGAGGACCGGACAACGCGCGCGGAGTTTCTCGCGATGATAGGTAATCCAGGGAGTAGTAGTCGTGAATGCTAAACGGGATAATTCAAACGCGATGCCCGGCTTCGCAGATCGCGAGACGGTTGAACAGGTAGAAGAAGGTCTGTTGCTGTCCCCTAAATTCGACGTCGACGGGCTCATTCCCGCCGTCACAACAGAAGCCGAGACGGGCAAAGTTTTGATGTTGGGATACATGAACGAGGAAGCGCTTCGCGAAACTATCGCAACCGGCGAAGCCCACTATTGGAGCCGCAGTCGACAGTGTCTTTGGCGAAAGGGTGCAACGAGCGGGCTGGTGCAGAACGTCGTCGAGTTATTGATCGACGATGATCAAGATGCTGTATGGTTACGGGTAAACGTTACCGGCTCGGGAGCAAGTTGCCACGTGGGTTACCGATCGTGCTTTTACAGAGCGCTTGAACTTGGCGGTGAAACCGACCAACCAGTGAAATTGTCGTTTACGGAATCAGAGAAAACCTTCGATCCGAAATCGGTTTACGGCGACGCACCAAACCCAACACAGCTCTAAGGAATTAGCGACTACAATTTTTGTATCTCGCATAGCAGGTCCGCAACGCCGAATTGATTTGAAAGATGACGCACACTCGATTACCTGTACATGTTCTAACCGGTTTCCTAGGGAGCGGTAAAACAACGCTGTTGTCGGCATTACTTAGTCAGCCGGCGCTAAAAGACACCCTAGTGATCGTGAATGAGATTGGCGAAGTTAGCTTCGATCACTTATTGCTGACCGAAGTTGGGGAAGAAATCGTTGTTCAGCTCGAAGGCGGGTGCGTGTGTTGTATTGTCCGCGGTGATTTATTGCGAACGTTGAGTGCGGCACATGCACAGCTTTCTGCCGATGGTTCATCGCGTTTCGCACGCGTTGTTATTGAGACCAGTGGATTAGCCACGCCGGATGCGATCATTCGCACAATAATGCTAGATGCAAAAATCTCCACCCTGTACACGCTGGGTCGAGTGGCGGCGACCTATGATTGTTTACATGGTGCTGACACGCTAGAAACCTTCGCCGAAGCCCGCGCGCAAGTCGCCGCAGCCGATACGCTTGTGTTGACCAAATGAGATTTATTGAGCGAGACGCAGCAGGATATCGCCAAATCGCGTGTACAGGCATTTAATCCCGGGGCGGACATTTGTTCCGGCGAAGAGTTTTTACGACGCGCAGGTCGCTGGTTGGAAGATGCCAATGATATTGATGATGCTTCTCTGTCGCCCGTTGAGAGCAACGAACAAAGCGCCTTTCCGCATACCGAACATATTGAGACCTTTGTTCTGCGTCATTCGTTGCCAATCAAGCGACGCTTATTTAACGAATGGATAAGTTTGAGGCTGCGCTTTGCGGAAGGGCAGATTTTGCGGGTCAAAGGAATTGTACATTTGTGCGACGCAGACCGGCCGCTATTTATTCACGGGGTACAGCAGATGTTCCATCCTGCAAAACCATTGGATAACTGGCCGACTAATGAGCGCGAAACGCGTCTCGTGTTCATTAGCAAAGGCGTTTCGCAAGAGATCATTGAGCGGTCCTTTGAAAAATATGTGCTGCGCAATGGTGGTTCTTTATCAAACCCCGAGTCACAACACACGCGACCGGCGGCTAGCATTTCGAGATGAATTCTCAGCATACGGACGTTTGGCTCATCGTTTGGTCTTCACCCGTTTCCGCTTTTAAATAAGATAGATAAAATAATCCGACAAATTTAATTGATTCCGGAGTTATTCAATGGCCACGCTAACTTTTATGACCCACACGATGTTTGATCACGGGGCGAGTAAAAAACTCAGTAAGGTATTGAAGACTAATGGCATTCAGCGGCCGCTAGTTTGTACCGATAAAGGACTCGTGCAACTGGGCATGGTGGCCGAACTGACGAGCACGATTGAGGGCGATGCTGTCAGCGTTTTTGATGGTACGCCTGAGAACCCAACCGAAGCTGCCGTGCATGAGGCTGTTGCAAGCTATAAGGATCAGGGCTGTGACGGCATTGTTGCATTTGGCGGCGGTTCTTCCATGGACTTAGCAAAAGCCGTTGCTTTGGCGACAACGCACGAAGGAGATCTAATTCAATATACCGCTGGGTTGGGCGGCACAAGAAAGATTGGCCCGGTTGCCCCATTAGTCGCGATTCCGACCACAGCAGGAACCGGCAGTGAAGTATCGAGCGGCGCCGTCATAATCATGGAAAACGGCGAGAAGTTGCTACTGGTTAGCCCGCACTTAGTGCCGCGCACGGCAATTTGCGACCCCAGTTTAACGCTCGGTTTACCGCCACGTTTAACTGCAGCAACTGGCATGGACGCAATGACACACTGCATTGAGTCACTGCTCGCGCCACCGGTAAACCCGCCAGCAGACGCGGTAGCCTGCGACGGAATTGAGCGCGGCATTCGCGATGGTCATCTTTTGCGCGCCGTGCAAGACGGCAGCGATGAAGACTCGCGCTGGCACATGATGATGGCGGCGGCAGAAGGGGCAATGGCGTTTAGCAAAGGTCTGGGGGCGGTTCATTCAATGAGTCACGCATGCGGGGCAGATCAAACACTTCGTTTGCATCACGGTACCTTAAACGCCGTGTTGTTACCGACCGTCCTCGAATTTAATCGAGATCACGTTGGCGATAAATATTCGCGCCTTAATATAGCAATGGGTAATAAAGTCGATGCCGATCCGGCGGATGCAATTCGAGCGCTGAATGCGACCATCGGATTACCCGCAAACCTGGGGGAGATGGGTGTTAAGAGCGATGCGATCTCGTCTTTAGCTGAGCACGCGAGCAAAGATATTTGTAATTACACCAATCCGCGACAGTGCTCGCCCGAAGACTATGAGCGCTTATTCGACATTGCGCTGGCGTGATAAGGGGTGTGTCGGCCCGCAGATTATTCGCAAATGGCGGTAGTGACTATTAATCTGTCGTTCCCCAGAGTTTAATCAATTAATCATTGGAAATGAGGGTCCTAGCTGAACAGGCGAGGGCAAATTTGATCTAGAATGGTTATGTTATAACATTATATTCGTGACATATTGAGAATTTCAGCCTATGCAAACGACCTCAATTAAAAAGCTTCCCGTTACCGTATTGTCTGGTTTTCTTGGCGCTGGGAAAACCACCGTACTAAGCCACATTCTCAATAACCGCGAGGGTAGAAAAGTCGCGGTAATTGTTAATGACATGAGCGAAATCAATATCGATTCCGCAATTGTTCAAAACGAAGTGTCTTTGAATCGGAGCGAGGAGAAACTCGTTGAAATGAGCAACGGTTGTATTTGTTGCACATTAAGAGAGGATTTATTGCTGGAGGTGGACAAGCTCGCTAGAGAAGGGCGCTTCGATTATCTCGTTATTGAATCTACTGGAATTTCCGAACCCTTGCCGGTAGCAGAAACATTTACTTTCGCCGACGAGAACGGCGTATCGCTCTCCGATATTTCTACCTTGGACACCATGGTGACAGTCGTCGATGCGGTGAATTTCCTTCGCGATTATGACGAAGCGAAATCGTTGCAGGAGACTGGTGAGTCCCTGGGCGAAGAAGATGAACGCAGCGTGGCCGACTTACTTGTCGATCAAGTTGAGTTCGCAGACGTTATTTTAATTAGCAAAACAGATCTAACGACTCCCGAAGAAATCGATCGCCTGGTCGCCATACTTAAAACGCTCAACACCGACGCCAAAATTATCCCAATAGCGAAAGGTGAAGTAGAAATGGATGAGGTGCTAAGCACCGGTCTGTTTGACTTTGCGCGAGCCCAGCAAGCACCGGGATGGTTAAAGGAAATGCGTGGAGAACATGTACCTGAAACCGAAGAATATGGGATAGGCAGTTTTAGTTACCTCGCCCGGCGACCGTTTCATCCAGAGAAGTTCTATAACTTTCTCCGTGAACCTGGTAAATACGGAAAGTTAATTCGTTCGAAAGGTTTTTTCTGGTTAGCTACTCGCCCAGAATTCGCAGGCAATTGGAGCCAAGCGGGCGGGATCGCTCGATATGGCGCCGCCGGCATGTTCTGGAGAGCTGTGCCGAAAGAGAATTGGCCGGAAGATGAAGAGTATCTCGCCGCGATAAAAAGCCACTGGGAGGAGCCTTTTGGCGACATGCGCCAAGAACTTGTGTTCATTGGCCAAGGTCTCGAGCAAGAGACAATGACCGAAGCGCTTGACGATTGCTTGCTCAGCGAAGAAGAACTGTTGAAAGGAAAAAGCTATTGGATGTCGCTACCCGATCCGTTTCCACCATGGGACGAACTTTCATGAGCGCGACAATAGTGGAGTTAGCAAGAGCGGTTGAATCGGGCGCCTTAGAGATAGAGGCAGCGAAACGAGCTGCCGAGGGAACAGAACCGATTGTGCTGTCTGAGGTGTACGACGAAAACACCAATATCGTCATTTGGAAACGGTCACTTTCTAGTACGTTGAAACAATCCGTCGACGAATTTTTGCATTCGAATCAATATTTCGAAACCGAACTCTTGGTATCACCAGAGAAAGCGTTATCAAATATTCGTCGATCTTTCGGTTCGTGGGACTACGAACCACTGTGCGAAGACATTGCCGAGATCGTAGATATGTTTTGTTGCCTATTTGATATTGAGCGGACGGGTTTGCGGCTACGCAACTTAAATGCGGCGATGTGCCCCCGATTTCATACTGATAAAGTGCCATGTCGATTGGTGAGCACTTATAGTGGTGTCGCGACGGATTGGTTACCACATAGCCTTGTCGACAGATCCCAGTTGGGACCAAGATCATTCGATGGAACTGATCTCGAAGCCGGCCTTTACCGAAGTGAGGGCGATGTTCAGAGACTCGAGTGCGGCGATGTGGCCCTGCTGAAGGGAGAGCTTTGGCAAGGCAACGCCGGGGCGGGATTGGTACATCGTTCTCCAAGTGTTACACCAGGGGAAAACCGTCTGCTACTAACACTCGATTTTTGCATTTGATAATCAACATAATCGGGGGACACAATACTAATTATGTTCCCAAGTTTAACTTTCATCTCCACACTAATTAGATAGGACAATAAAATGACAGAAATGAGCGGAAAGGTCGCCATTGTGACAGGGGCAGCACGTGGCTTAGGCCAAGCCTATGCGGTGCATCTAGCCAAAAACGGGGCGCAAGTAGTGGCTGGCGACGTGCGTGATTGCAGCGAAACCGTTGCCGAGATCGAAAAAATCGGCGGCAAAGGCTTAGCCGTTCATTTGGACGTGGGTGACACGAAATCTTGCGAAGCCATGGCCGAGCAAACGCTGGCACGTTTTGGACAAATCGATGCCTTAATTAATAACGCAGCCTTATATGGCGGGCTTGCCAGCGCGAAAGCGAACGAACTCGAGGAAGAAGAGTGGCAGCAAGTGATGAACGTTAACGTTACAGGCGTTTGGCGCTGCGCCAAAGTGGTTATTGACCCCATGAAACAAGGCGGTGGCGGTAGCATTGTTAATGTGGCGTCTTTAGCGGCCATGCACGGCCTGGCTCATGGCGCACATTACGCGACGAGTAAGGCAGCGGTTATTGGTTTGAGTCGCACATTGGCGCGCGAGCTCGGTCGCTATTGGATTCGCGTGAATTCAGTTGCCCCGTCTGCGGTGATGACTGAGGGTACGAGTGAGTTCATGGGCGATCGCTTAGAGAAAGCAAAAGAAGCGATTGCAGCGGGACAAAGTTTACGCCGCAACTTGGAAACAGACGATTTAGTGGGCACGGTGTTGTTCTTGGCAAGTGACGCCAGCAAATTCGTTTCCGGGCAAACCATCATGGTTGATGGCGGTACGCACTTTTTGTAGGGCACATTCATATTGCGCGGCTGATTACGTTTTCCACTTTCGAAATATCGCGACGACATGATCAGCAATAGACCAAACAAAGAGGGTTTAAAACGATGATGCAATCGCCGTTCCCAGAAAATTATGAGCAGTGGCAACATTGCATCACGGTTGAGTGCGGTATTCCGCTGACCGCGGAGTTCGTTTCAAAACGCTTGGCTGTTTGGAAAGATAACAATTCGCAAGAGACTAAGCGCTTTCGCAAACTCTACGGCGACGACTATTTGCAGGCGGTCATCGGTTGGTTTGAGCGTGCTGAACAGGAGCTTGGCGGGGATACACGTTAGCTTAGTCGGCCGAACGCCCAACAGTTCGTTCTTAGGGATAAAATTTGCGTTTTGTCTCGGTGCCCGTTGGTTATATAAAAATGTGCTGCCGAACCCTGCGGTTTCGTCGGCGATCGAGATATCGGCAGTGCTCCCGATTATTCAATTAGACCGTGCAGCCGGGCTTTCTCATAAACCAAGATAGATAAAGCAAGGTCACCGAGCGCGTGACCGCGAAAGACGAATGCGTTTCGGTCTTCCTCCAGATCGCGACCGCGGCACTCTTCCAAAACGAGTCCCGACAAATCGCCGGTAATATCTTTGGGAACCGCCAACTTATTCGGCAGTACAGCTTCTTGTTCTAGGTCATCGATGATCAGTTGATTAAGCCCGGCGAAGCTTTCCTTTATCCACGGCACGGCTAAGTCAACAATGGCGGCAAAGGCTCCTGGCTTCAGTTTTTGTGCGTCGAGAAACGGTTTCATGTCGTGCTCGTAAGAAACCGAACTCACGATTAGGTCTGCCGACATTATTGCTTCATCGGCAGAGTCACATTCGATGACTTTGAGAGAACGACGCTCACTTTGTTCGCGCATAATGTCGATATTGTTCTTACCGCGACCAAATAGCCGGACCTCTGTTACCGGAAACAGATCAGCGAATGCCTGCAGGTGGCTTTTAGCTTGCACGCCGCAGCCGACGAAAGCGGCTATACGAGACTCGCGGCGAGCCAAATAGCTTGCTGCCGTTGCGCTCAACCCGGCTGTTCGCACTGCGGTAATCCAATTCGCGTCGAGTATCGCGATGGGCAAACCCGTTTGGCTATTGAGAAGTGTCACCAAGCCATTAATCTGCGGTAAACCTTGGGAGAGATTTTCGGGATTAACGACAAGACTCTTCACAGCCAAGATATTAGGATCATCGGCTGCAGAAAGGGTCGCCATGAGGTAGCGACCGTCATCGGGGAGCATTACTGCCTTGGGCGCGGTCCACGCATTTTGTTGCGCCTGTCTAAAAATTACTTGTTCAATGCTTTTGATTACCTCAGCAGTGGAGATGCCCAACCCCAGCAGCGTATCTTCTGTCAGGTATGGTATAGAATTTTCGGCAGTCATTAGCGCGTTCTTCCGGTAGCCGGGCGTTCGGAAACTTGAGTGACAATTGTCATGTTTATTGCGGGGCAGTTCGCCCCTCGCGACCGCCGGCCCTTGTTGTTGCTGGTAGGTAACAAAGTAAAGCCTGTGAGCACCAAAGAGAGCGTTTCGCTAGTGCAGCTTCCGCCAACCTGTTAACCACCCGCTGTGCTTCTGAGCGCATTATTTCGTGAACGTGAATTCTGCTAGCAAAAAATGGACTTTGAGAGTTAGCGTTGCCAGCGTAATACTCAGACTGGCATGAACGGATAGACATCGCCCGAGACTCGATGAATGACCGCATGTTCAACCGTCCGAGCGCGTAAATCAAAATTCTCTTCAGCGCCGGGGGCGGTCGCCAGGTCAAGAAAGGCTTGATGTGTTGGATACCAAGCGGCAAGCATTTCATGCAGTGGTTGCTCTCCGGTAACCTGCCCAAATACCGGATGCCGCCAAAGAATTTTTGCGCCTACAACAGGTAAAAAATTTTCCAAAACGGACATATATTGCTGATAAAGTTCGCCATCCGGAAAGCCCGCTTCTGGCGAGTAATAGTTTAAGTTCACCATCATGACCGGCCGATCGTTCCCGCTATTTGCGATCGATTGCATTAATGCCATTTCCGCATCATTACGAACGTTGACGTACGTCATTTGCTTAACTCGCTTTTTTGTAATCTAGCTAAAGCGAAATGTACTGATTACCGGGCCAATTAACAACACCAGAAATACCGCGCTAAGCACGAGGTTAACGAACAGGTTTCGGAGAACGCTTACGTTTCGCCAATCACCTTTGCCAGTGCTGGGAAATAAAGATCGCCGTTGCCCGCAAGGCGGGAGCGTTCTAACAATTCCGCGGCATTTTTTGCACCTGTTAGATTGAGTCCGTAATTTTGCGCGAGTTCTAGCGCATAGGCCAAATCTTTTTGCGCGTAGGTCGTCGGAAAGGCGCGTTCGGGAAAGGTATTAGGCCACATGGCTTTTTCGCCGTGATTATGGAGTGCAAAACTGTCTGCAGAACCTTTCGATAGCACCTCCATGAGTACTTCATCTGCGAGACCCGCACCGCGTGCGACCTTTAGCGCTTCGGCGATCGCCACGACATTTTGAAATAACACCATGTTGTTTAATAGTTTCGATACTTGACCGCAGCCGACATCACCGCAGTGCGTGATATCAGTCGCGCAACAACGCAGAAAGGGTTCAATGCGGCGGAATACAACGTCGTCTGCGCCAACCATAATGCTCAAGGTGCCGGCCTCAGCCGCCTGCCGAGTTCTTGCAATTGGCGTATCTGCATAGCCAACCTCTAGGGCCGCAAACTTTTCCGCTAAAGAACGCGTGAGCGCTACAGGGGCGGTTGACGTATCGACGATCGTTTGGCCTTTTTTAACGTGTTCAAGCAGTCCGTTTTCATTATTGCAAACGTCCGCTAGCTGCGGGCCACCTGGGAGCGATAAAAACACGATCGAGCTCGCTTCTACCACCTCGGCGATTGAGGAAACACACTGAACGCCAGACGCTTGTAGGCGTTTAAGCGGTTCGGGATTCAAATCAAAAGCGGTGACAATACAGCCAGATTTCTCGGCGATATTGCGACACATAGGTTCCCCCATAACACCCACACCGATAAAACCAATTCGTTCGTCCGACATAGTTTCTCCTGGATTAATGAATTATCGCGAGTCGGTGATAAGGCCGCTAACTCGGTTTAGCCCAAGGCAGCGGCGTTTCATGAAGGCCCAGAAAATAACTCTTAGCTTGCTGATAAGCACGAAGCCCAGTGGGTCCTTTTTCGCGACCAAGGCCGCTGGATTTGTAGCCACCGAAAGGGGCGGCGATACTGAGTTGCTTGTAGGTGTTGATCCAAATGGTGCCGGCCTCGAGCCGCTCACCGACCCGTAATGCACGCTGCATGTTGTTCGTCCAAACCCCGGCGGCCAGGCCAAATTGCGTCCCGTTAGCAAGGGCGATGGCTTCATCGTCGGTGGCAAATGTTTGTACAGTTAAAACCGGGGCGAACAGCTCTTCTTGGCAAAGCGCATGAGCGGGGTCGAGACCGGTGATGATGGTAGGTTCGTAGTAGGCGCCAGCGGCGAACAATTCACCTTGTGGTTTATTACCGCCGCAACGGAGTGTGCCGCCGTCGCGAAGGCCGTCATTCACTTTGGATTCCACGGTCGAACAATGCGCGAACGAGGCCATTGGCCCAATTTTTGTGGAAGCGATATGCGGTGGGCCAATTTCAAGCCGTTGTGTTCGCGCCGTGAGTTCATCGATAAAACGAGTGGCGACTTTTTCCTCCACCAATAGCCGCGAGCCAGCGATACACGATTGGCCGCCCGAGCTAAATATCGCAAACATAACGCCGGCAATTGCCGCCTCGAAATCAGCATCGGCAAAAATAAGGTTGGCCGACTTGCCGCCGAGTTCCAGCACGGTCGGAATTAAGCGATCGGCGGCGCTCTGTGCAATAGCAATACCGGTGCGCGTACCGCCGGTGAAAGAGATCATATTGATTTCCGGATGTGCTACTAGTGCTTGGCCAATTTGCGCGTCGCCCGCCAAAATTTGCAAGCATTCGCCTGGCACGCCGGCTTCATGTGCAAGCCGAACCATTTCAAATTGCACCATTGGGGTCAGTTCCGATGGTTTGAGCACGATTTGATTGCCGGCGCCCAACGCCGGCGCGATCTTTTGCGCTGTCATTGTCATCGGCGAATTCCACGGCGTAATCACCGCGACAGTGCCGACGGGTTCATATTGATCGTACGACAAAAACGCCCCCCGCGACGGGTGTACTGCACTTTCTAGCGTTTCAGTAAGGCCGGCGTAGTAACGCACGATGCCGACGGAGGCGCCAACTTGTGCCGTGCACTCCGTTAAGGTTTTGCCATTTTCGTGCATCTGTAATTTAGCGAGCTTGTCGGTAGCCAGCGAAAGTTTATCGGCGAACCGATGGAGCACCAGCGCACGCTCGTGTGGCGAGCGGTACCGCCATTCATGATGTCGTGATGCGGCTGCGACAGATACCGCTTCGTTTACATCGTCGCCATTTGCCTGACTGACCATCGCGTTGACAGCGCCGTTCGCGGGATTTATCGATTCCCGAGGTTCTCCGCGGCCTTCGCGCCATTCGCCAGCAATGAAACAGGGTTTATTCATTGGCGATGGGCGGGAGATCTAGTCGCACGACTTCCCCTACCTGGTCTGGGCTAGCCGCCGGATAATATTGTAAAACCAAGGGGTCGTGACCTGGCACGATATGATCTTCCGAGTCAGCCCAGCGCCTTAAAATATCGTAGCCCTCGAGCATCTGGGAAACGTCAAACACGATGGGGAAGGGTGACTGTTTTCGCATATTGTCGTAATAGTGGCTGGCGTCTGACGCTAACACGACCCACCCACGCGCGGTATGAACCCGAACACACTGCAAGCCCATGGTGTGCCCACCAATAAAATGCACCGAGACACCAGGTGCGATTTCTGCGTCGCCATCATGAAATTGAACGCGTTGATCGTAGACGTGGCGAACAAATTGCACGACATCTTCAACCGAAAAGGCATAACGCATAACGCCGTAACGCATATGGCGGCCGGTGGCGAATTGCATTTCTAAGTCTTGCAGATGAAAAGACGCCTTCGGGAAATCTTCAGTGGTGCCCGCATGATCGTAATGGAGATGCGTGATGATCACATCTTCAATTGTGTGACTGTCTATCCCGATGCTGGCCAGCGCTGCGCGTGGCGTGCGCAATAGTTCTCGTCCACGACTCTCCGCTTCTTTCTCGCCGAAGCCGGTATCGACAACAATGGTGCGATCGTCTCCCACGATCGCCCAGACAAAATAATCCAGCGGCATGGGGCCGTCGTGGGCATCTGGACTAATAAAATTATGGTGGGCTGGACGATCTCTAATTACCGCGTATCGCAGCGCATAGATTTTGTAATCGGGTGGGGCGCTCACCGGTGATTTCCTGTAAATTTAACCGCGTTTTGACAACGCGAAACTGGCCGCACCGTTGCCAGCTAAACGACCGAATACTGCCCCATTGGTTAAGCCAGAACCACCAGGGTAGTTGAAAAAAAAGAGTCCACCGACAATTTCCCCAGCGGCGTATAGGCCCGGAATCGGACTTAGATTCGTGCCAAGCACTTCTGCTTGCGGGTTGATGCGTAATCCGCCGAATGTAAACGTCACCCCGCACGTTACTGCGTAGGCTTCATAAGGCGGTTCATCGAGGGTGTTGGCCCAATTCGATTTGTTTAGCGTGAGACCCTTGGTGCAACGGCCGTCTTTGATATTCGGGTTAAATTCGATTGCGGTATCAACCGCAGCGTTCCACTCGTTCAATGTGCGTAACACGCTCGCACTATCCACATCATCCAGGCGCTCGGCGAGCGCCTCCAGCGAATCTGCCGTGACTTTAGTGACCTGCCGAATTCGATATTCGTCACGCAATAAATGCGTGACCTTTTGATCGAATATCTGCCAGGCGAATTGTCCCGGCTGCGCGAGGATTTCCGCACCATATTTGGCGTAGGTGTAATTCCTAAAATCAGCGCCTTCATCGACAAACCGCTCCCCGCGCGCGTTCACCATAATGCCAAACGGGTAGGAATGTTTTTGAAATCCGTCGCCCACCGCAAGATCGCCGAACTCAGGTGCATTGCGCTCCCAGCCCACTGCATGGCATCCGGACCAGTTGCCACGCGTGGCAGCGCCAATGTCGATTGCCATTTTATGCCCAGTGCCCACATTAAATGCGGTGCCACGTACTTTAGCCACGTCCCAATGTTTACCCAAATAGCGCGTTCGCCACTCCGGGTTCGCCTGAAAGCCGCCGCATGCCAATACCACCGCCTTGGTCGGTAGGCGGGTATCGTGACCATTTATTCTTGCCTGCACCGCAACCACACCAGAATCATCGCGCTCAAGTCGATAGGCTTCCGCGTTGTAATGCACATCGATATTATTGTCAGCCATTGCTTCATACAGGGCATCGACTAAGCCAGGGCCGCCACCCCATGCTTCTACTGTTAGGCCTCCCCAAAATTTGAATTGCCCGTCGACTTTAAATGCTTGTCGCCCCCATATCGGTTGAAACCGTACGCCTTTTTGCCGCATCCAATTTAGCGTATCGAAACTTCGATTAACCAATGTTTCTGCCAGATCGGGGTCGCATTGGTATTCAGTAACCCGCGCTAGGTCGTCTAGAAACTGATCAGATGAATATCTACCAAAATCGGTGTTTTCAATTTCGTCGGGCGTGAGATCAGGGACTAATGTTTGGATATCTTGCACACCGTCATAAGCGACTCGCATTGCGCCAGCCGTGAAGGTGGAATTGCCGCCGCGTAATGTTTCGGGCGCGCACTCGAGTAAGCGGACCGATGCGCCTGATTCGGCGGCTGCTAAAGCGGTGCAAGCGGCAGCATTTCCGCCACCGATAACAATTACATCCGAAATTTCCGCTGTCATTGGTTTTTAAATAATTCGTTCTTTTGATAGGACAAATTTGCGCATAGTTTGCGCCACAGTCCCTAAGATAACCCGCCTTTTCCCCCAAGAGCAAACGAGCTTTAGTCAGGTCGAGGGAATTATCGTATGGAAAGGCGGTAGGAAAGGTTGGGGAAATAAGTTATTGAAATCATTCTGTGAGCTTAGAATGACACTGTGTAAGAAATCTGCAACGGTTAGATGTCGACGTTAAACAGATAAGATCAATTCGCTTAGCTTAATTAGCTTACCCGTGTCGTCCATCGTAAGTGCAATTGCTTGCAATTTTTGTGCGGAGAGTCCATCACTCATCCTCCCTGATAAGTAATGGACTAAAGCGAAGGTCTACATTAGCGAAACTCGTTGTGGGACTCGATATTTAAACTGGGCAGCCTTCAAATCCTATCGAATACCTAAAGCTAAGCGTCTCGAGTTCTGCGAGTGGCAACTAAGAATCCAGTTATGCCGCTCAATAGCAACCAAATACCGCCTGGAAGAGGGATTACCGAAACATTGGTTAAGGTATCAATAGACGCGAACACGGTGTAGTTGATTTCGGGTGGCTCATCGCCAAACTCGGGCTCTTCGTCAAAATCGTTAGCCCAAAAGAGCTGGAAGGAAGTCGCGTCGAAATCGGCGAGGTCTAGCGAGAGCATATCGAGAAACGATCCGCCGTTGTATAGCTGGCGCGTGGAATCGAAAAGCCGAAACGAGAATCCTTGAGCATCAATAGTGCCTAATGGTTCAAACGTATTGTTATCGAAGACGTCTAGCGTGGGTAATGCAAAGGGCTCGAATTCTGGAAACTGTGACCACCCCCAGTTCGCGGATAGGGTGCCGCCAAAGTCACCAGGAAATTGCGATACGGTCGCGAGCTCAGTAGTGCTGCTAAATATGTTAGCCCCATTAATATCTATCGATACATTTGAAATTGCGCCGTCAAAGAATGAGGCTTGACTGAAAAGCGGCACGCGACCACGAAAGCTGTCGTCCACAGTGAAGCTCAATGTAAAGGTAGATGTAGGAATGGAAAAGGGTTGTGAATTAATGAATGCATCGATAATCGTTTCGTCACCACTAAACTCATCAAACTGAATCACCTCAAGGAAATCACCGAAAAATGATCCTGTAGCCACATAATCAGTGAGCGCTTGCGCGGTTGATTGGTAAAAAAGACCTAGCAAAAAAGCGATGCCTGCTATTTTTTTTAAATTGATTACCATTATTGTTATACCTCTAGTCCTAGCTAAATTTAATTTGAAACTTACTAGCCGCCGTTTTTTGAGCAATAGTGTTAACTGGCGTTCACTACCCCAAAATCATTCTTCTTTAATTGTTTGGCCCATCTCGTTGCAATCTCAAAAGAACGACAACATACCCCCGCTAAAACTGCTTACCCGTTAACCGATTGGCTATTAGCGAAACCCTCCAATCGCCGTCTTCAATTTGCAGCCTAATTTTTAGAATTGATACGGGGTGGTACGAACGGTTCGCAAGTCAAAACACGACAAGAGCTTGCCGGTAACGAGGGATATTGAGAAGTAAAACTTCCACATATTGGCGAAAATGAGTAGATGTACTCACAAACGATATGCGCCAACACGTTTGTCTTTTTTTATTGGCGTTTCAGCAGTTATTCAGTGCCTGCTTGCAATCCTCTGCTAGCTAAATCCAAACGTTTCTTAAGCTTTACGTTTAAAATAAGTAGATCTGCTTAAGGCGTATTGCCTGAGTGAATACGTCCCTGAGGAGAAATTCGCAAAGGACGATAGGGTTCAGCTCTACGATATGAGTGCTAGCAACACATTGAATAAGACGTCTTTCGATAATTGGCGGCGCCTTGCCGTGGCCGCCGGATTTGCTTTCGTTACGCTACTGGCGATCGTACTTTTGGCCGTGACCCTGGCTCATCACGAACAAGCAGGTCACCAGCGTGTCACTTTTGATGGTCACAAATATTTTCCCGAGCGTGATAATTCTATTGAGCGTTTTCTTGACGAAAAAGCAGCTATCGAGACTGGCGAAATGGTCTCCGAGGATCCACAAAGCGCAATGCATGGGGAATATTGGTTATGGTTTTCACCGAACAATCTCAACAAAGAACTATCGATACTAAAAGTCGAATTAGCCTGGTTAGATCATCTAAGCGTTTTTTATCTGACTAAAGATGGGCAATATCAGTCGTTCGAAGCCGGAGACGATCATCGGTTTACTGAGCGAGTCATTGCTTTTAGGAAGCCTGCTTTTCCGCTGCTTCGCCAAGTCAATGACCAGGAAATAGACACCGTAGCAATTCGCGTTAGTGCGCAGGGATACCTATCTTTACCCCTTTATGCATTAAGCGAAAACGCGTTCAACGCGCAAGTGAATCTAGATTACCTGTTCTACGGTGCTTGGCTTGCGATTCTCGTTGCGCTTGGGTTTTACAACGCGACCATATTTTTTAGCTTACGTTACAACGTACACCTGTACTACATCGTATATTTGTCCGTCTTCAGCATGTTGTTGATTATTGCTAGCGGTATCGGCCAGCAATACATTTGGCCAAATAGGGGAAACACTACTACGTTGCTGGCGAATATTGCGCTTGCGCTGACCAATTTTGGCACAGCGTATTTTGTCATTCACTTCATTCAATTGGATAAATACAGTAACACGCTCACTGGTTTCCTAAGGGGTTTTTCCTTTATTTCTTTGCTCTGCATTCCATTCGTCTATTTCTTTAAATATGATGCATTGCCCCCAATCCTCATTAGTTCGTTCGCTATCATGGCCATCATCTTACCGGCCGCGATTCACGCAAGTCTGCGGGGTAACCAGGTAGCGCCGTTTCTTTTTGCATCGCTAATCGTTTTAATCCCGTGCAATACCATTGGCTTAATTCGGTTTATGGGTTTATTTGAGCATGACCATTGGACGGAACACGTTGCCGAACTTGGCATGGTGGCCGACGCGCTAATTTTATCTTTGGCTTTAGCCTATATGGTAAATCTTCTAAGGGCAGAAAAAGATGAAGTAACTTCGGTCCGAGAAAGAGAGCGCATAAGTTTTGCGAAACAGTTACTGCGCGCGAAAGAAGAAGAAAGGAAAGAAATCGGGAAGGCATTGCATGACGATCTTGGTCATAAGATTCTTTCCATTAAAAACGCGATAAACCTTATCCCCAAAAAGGAAGGGGATCTCAATCAATCGAACGCGTTAGCAATGGCTGACGAAGCCGTTAAAGAAGTGCGCGACTTGTCGCATCTGCTGTACCCGTCGATCATAGAACATCTTGGCTTAGAAAAAGCGATATCAAATGTTGTTAGCACCGGGTTAAATGGTAGCGATATTAAATTTAATATCAATATCTCCCCACTCGAGTTAAGCAACGAATTGGAATTGCTTGTCTATCGTGCAGCGCAGGAGTTCGTGAATAACTTACTTAAACATAGTAGCCATGCTACACAATTCGATTTATCGATCGCATCGGACAACGGCGGCGATAGCATAGTTATCAATGCAACTGATGACGGCGATGTTCCTTTCTCTCCAGAAGATTTTCGGTTCGGTCTTAACATGCTCAAACAACAGGCAGCGCTCTTTGATGGTGATCTGCAAGTACAAAGATCAAAAGCAGGGCTTAACTCATTAGTCCTTACCGTGTTCGATAAACCGCCTGTGCCAAAACCATGAAACAAGTCGTACTCGTTGATGATCACCCAATTTTTCGCGCTGGGATTAAGCACTTATTGGCCGTCACCAACAGGTTCTCGGTGGTTCATGAATCGAATTCGATAGCAGATCTGGAGAGTTACCTAAAAAAACCTTTAACTCAATTAGCAGAAGTACTATTCGTTATCGATATTTCTCTCCCTGATGGTAACGGCTTCGATGTGCTGCCGTTGGTAGCCGCGGCAGGCGGGCGGACTCAGCACTGCGCAATGCTTTCAATGCACGATGCTTACGAATACGCCGAACATGCGTTCTCAATGAACGCATACGGTTACGTGGTTAAAAGCGATGATCAAGAAAATATCATCACCTGTCTCGAGTCATTGGTAAACGGCCAGCCTTACATGAGCCCGGGCGTAAAAAAGCAAGGCCAGCAAAACATAGAGACCGCCGTAGTCAATGCTGAAGACAGCGAACCGCGACCTGATTTTTCGTCTTTAACAAAGCGGGAGTCCGCGATATTAAAACTTGTCGCCGAGGGCAAAACGAATAAAGATATTTCCGATCAACTCTTTTTGAGTCAAAGAACCGTGGAAAATCATCGCGCTAAAATATGCCGAAAGCTTGGTGTGTCGGGCGCAAATGGACTGATTACTTTGACGATAAAGCACAAGCACGCAATAAAATATCTGACATAGATAAGCGACAGAAATCGCTTCAGCACGGGGCTAATTGACAATTTAACGGGTGAAAATTTAGTCGCTAATTTCCCAAGCTATTCATGGTGAAGGTGTCCACTAAACCGGAGGATCTATCGTGTCGAATTGAGCGACTGGTTATGCTGCGACGTCGACGAACTCAACGGTTGACGACGGAGAGGGTATTGGATGGCCATCTTCCTTAAGACCTTCGATATGAAACTCGATAGCTTCTTGAATGAGTTGAACAACCTCGTCTCGCGATTCTCCCGCTGCTGTACATCCAGGGAGATCAGGAACATAAGCGCCGAAGCTTGTAGGGCCTTCTTCAATAACGACAGCATATTTCATGGTTGGGTTCTCAATCTTTCAATCCAGCTTGTTTAAGTATGGCATTTCAAGTGCCGGGAGGCACGTCGGTACTCGGTTTTCCGGCGACTGTTACCGTTCCAGGCTTATTAGGATGCTTAAATTGTCTATGACTTCCCCGAGTTCTAGCGAGATCCCAGCCATCTTCTTGTAGGACTTTAATGACTTCTTTGACTTTCATTCGACGGGTTAGGGTCTCCGACTATTTTGCTCAGCTGCATAACACCAAGTTAAGCGGCAAGGCGCCGAGGATCGTTTTGTGGAATCACAAAACAACCGCAGGTGCTTTGTCCGAGCGACGGAGCCCAAAGGGCGGAGGCGCGGTTTCAACTTCATGTTATGTTTCTCTTCGCTGCGGCCACTCACTTGTTTTCCCAGACTCGTAAACAATTTCCAGAACCTGCAAGACTCCTGCTTTACTCAGTAATGACGGCTGACCAAGCGGCCAAGACGCCCAACCCTCAACAGATAAGTCCGGAATCTTCTGATCTTCTATTTGGTCACGAATTAGATAGAGCAGAGTTTCCCAATTACAGGATTCTTCGGGTTCCGTTTGCTGCCAATAAGGTGCTCCAACAATACGGTCTTTCACCTCCACAACTCTAAGCCACAGCTGCTCGTTTAAGAAAAAACGTTGCACGCCATAGGATTCAGAGATAGAAAAGTTCTTTACCTGCATCTCTTCCGCCAGTTCGGTATCTTTAGCGAAGCGAAACATAACGTTTTGAATATGGGGCGCTTTTCAGTGCGCTTAGTAAATGTAAGCTAACCAGCACATTGAAGAAGCGCGCTGTAAGGCGTCCCAGCTCGCGAAGCAAGC
>JBCCFA010000014.1:0-20855 GCA_039029975.1 Pseudomonadota bacterium | reverse complement strand
GGAAACGCGGCAACGGCTGCCTCTACTGCACGATCCACGTCAAGCGCATTGCCCATTGCTATTTCGCGGACAGGTGCTTCGGTAGCCGGATTGATTACTTGGGCCGTTTCTTTAGAGATGGGCTCCACCCATTCGCCATTAATGTAAAACTTTAAGTTATTGCTCATTTGTCTTTTTCCTAATATCTATACTCACCATGAAGCCGGAATAATGACACTTTAATGGGCTTAGTGCACCACGCGTTGCTCAGGCGCCATGTCCATCTCTAGCATCGTCTGCACGATGCCCCGCCACGTAATTGACGCTTGCTTGTAAACGTTATAGCCAGACTCAGTTTTGAAGGAATCATCGTGCTCGCCGATTGCCTCAAGCATTCGAATCACGGCATTCGCTAAATCCGGGCTAGGGTGCTGCACAAAATTAGTCATCATTCGAACGCTGCTAGCATGAATCGCTTCCAGCGGAATTTCGTTCGGATCAAGCTTTTCTTGTAGTAGTGCCTTCACGACGCATCGTTTTTTTGCCGTGAACTCTTTTTGGTTTTCTTTTGACATATTTTTATGTCTCCGCTGTCGTGTTTCGTTGTGCTGGGTGAGTTTGATCTGGCGCTATCCAATAATTGGCGCCAATTTCCTGAACGCGTGATAGTTCGGGCAGCTTGGTCGCGAATTGGCTTTCAATCTTCGAACTGATTGCGTCATAAGACTTTGACGCGACTTTCCAACCGGAAATTGGAAACGCTTCAAATCTATCAGCGGTAATCTTCGATGGGCTAAGCAGCGAAATCCCAAAATATGGATTCCACAATTGAAGATGGAGCATATCGTGCTTGGTGAAGTACAAGTGAAACGGACCAGCACAATCAAAACTTCTCACTTCCCAGGTAGACAACCTTGGTGTTAGCTCACAGGCCGTGAGCCGGGCTAATAGGATGCGATCTGCCGGGTCATGCGGTTTAACCGGCGCGCTTCGTTCGTCAAGTTTTTTTTGTTTCGCGGCACGATAACTTTCGAGGTTGATCACGTCCATCGCGGTCTCCAATAAGCCAATATTGATAATCTTAATGAGAATGATTATTATTTTCAATAGTGGAAATGAAAATAATCGAAATATTTTCCCAATCGGAGTGAGCATCTGTGGAATTAGCAAGGAAACCCTGTCGGTCCGTCAGCGAGCACGCGTATGTCCCCAACCGTTATGAGCAGTTAACTGACCGTCCTGCCGAATTGAGGACGGAACCGAACATCCAGATAGAAATCGGTGCTGCGACCATTTCTGGGCTAATCGCCAGGGGTGTGATCTGCGTTGCGGACGTTCGTTGTTTGAATCGCGACTCAAAAGAGCGCCTTAAAGAAATTTGTCTCGACACCTGCATCCCCAAACTTTGAAACGATAATTATTTGGACGGCGGCCGCGCGTGTCCGAAGGTCCTGTGTAGCAATGAAGTTGGATATCGACCCTATTAAAAAAGCTGGCTTGCGAACCACCCAAGCCAGGGTTCAAATTCTTGAGTTGTTGGAAACCCATGGCGAGCAACACCTGTCCGCTGAAGAAATATTTCGAATGATGTCGGATCGCGGCAAGCAGGTTGCGCTAGCCACGGTGTATCGGGTGTTAACGCAGTTCGAGGCCGCAGGCATCGTGGCGCGATTGCGGTTGAACGATAATCACTCGGTCTTTGAATTATCGCGGCCCGATCATCATGACCACATGGTGTCGTTAGATACTGGTGAAGTGATGGAATTCAGCGACGAAATTATCGAGGCTCGACAAACGAAGATTTGCGAAGAACGCGGCTATGAATTGGTGGACCGAAGTTTAGTGCTCTATGTCCGCGATAACGACTCTTAGAATCGCTAAGAAAAACGGTATCCTACGAAAACCAAAATTTATTTGCGTAACATTCTGTGCCGAAAGCACATGTCGGCCAGTGCGTTCGAGAATAAATCAATGACGCCTGGAGCGGTATCGCTGTCGACGCAAGATCAATCTCCAACGCGGTGTTAGGTTCGTTCGCATAAAGAGGCGCAGTGCCGGCCAAACTATCACCACCCGTCCAGCAGTTCATTAGAGCGTGGTATAGATTATCGCTGCCGCCCACGCGAATAGAAAAGGCCAGCATATTGTTAGCCAGCGGGCGGTTTATTGCGGCACAGCTGTTGGCCGCTAATCTCATCTTGACCTAGAAAATTTGTGACGTCTGTTTCAGCAAAATCCTGATCTGAATCTCGATGCGTTGCGTTGCTTCGTTGTGCGATGAATGCGTCCCACGTAATTACTAAAGAATATTTTTTGCTTGTCTTTAGCTATCGCGTACTTGTTCGAAAATCAGAATCCCTTGCTATGCACACAGAAGTGCCACAGAGTGGCAATCCGTCATGCGATATGAGGCGTAGTGATTTAGATGAAAATGCTAAAAAAATGCGACTTGCCGACTAAGAACTGCGTTTATTGCACCCGACCATTTGCATGGCGAAAGAAATGGAGTAGCTGTTGGTCGCGTGTCCTTTATTGTTCAGAGCGCTGTCGACGAAGTGGTAAAGAGCTTCGCCGAAAGACACCTTTTTGAAAACGGATAGGGACAGGGCGTTAGACGACCTCTCAGTCGCTGCGCAAATTGACTGGCAACCGCGACGAGACGCTGGGTTGAATCGTCTTCGCTCGTTCACGCCGTCCATGGCTCATGCTTACGAACGTGAACGAAACTATGACCGCGGCCCACGACTTCGGTCCAATGTGTCGCTTCTCTCACCATGGCTCCGCCACCGTCTAATTCTCGAAACAGAGGTACTCGATTCAGCGTTGCAAATATGGTCGCTCGACGAGGCCGAAAAATTTGTGGAAGAAGTTTTCTGGCGTGGTTATTTCAAAGGCTGGCTGGAACATTACCCGCAGGTCTGGAAAAATTATCGGCGTGATCTTGATGACGCAATCGAGTCCCTCGGCGCAGAAGTCGAGTTAGCAAGACGTTTTGAATCAGCGACCAGTGGCGAAACCGGCATCGACTGTTTTGATGTCTGGGTTCGAGAACTCACAGAGATAGGTTATCTGCATAACCACGCGCGCATGTGGTTTGCGAGTATCTGGATATTCACCCTCAAACTACCTTGGCAGCTTGGCGCAGATTTTTTCTATCGTCACCTACTTGATGGCGATCCGGCATCGAATACCCTGTCTTGGCGATGGGTTGCAGGCTTGCATACGAAAGGTAAAACGTACTTGGCGCGCTCCAGCAATATTGCAAAATATTCAGAAGCGCGTTTTTCGGATGTTCAAGAACTGGCGCGTGACGCCCAGCCTTTGACAGAACCTGATTATGGACCCGCGCAGGCGCTTGACAGCGTCGCATCGAATACGCCGACTGGCGAATTTGGCCTGCTAGTCACCCATGAAGACTGCACACCAGAAACATTATCACTGCCTCGGCCCCCTGTAGCGGCATGCGGAATCGGGCGGTTGGAGAATCACGTGCAGCTTCCAATCGATTGGCGTGTACGAGAATTCAGCAAGTCTGCGGTCGACGATGCACTACGTCGAATAGAACATGAATTTGGTATCAGTACAGCCGAAATCGATGATGCGGATTGGTGCAATCAGATTATCGATTGGGCACACGCATTAGGTATAAAGGAAATTGTTACGGCCTACGCGCCGGTTGGTCCGACCCAAGAAGCGCTCAAAACCGCAACTCATTATCTCGAACGTCATGAGCTAAAGTTAACCGCGATAAAGCGTGGCTACGACAACGTAGTGTGGCCATTCGCAAGCAAAGGATATTTCGCAATAAAAAAACAGATTCCGGCAATTATCGAATCGCTTCAACTACCTAGTAATTAGCAGTCCGCGCAGCTAGCCGTTTTTGTTCACCAATTCAGAGTCAGAAGATTCGCGTCTTGGACCGTTCTCGCCGTGCGCTTCGCATCCAACATGTCATTGCGGTGCTCGTGCGACAAATTGTCACCATTTTTGTCACGGAATTGTCAAAAGCGTGGAGTCCGTCCCAGCGTTGGGAAATCTATTCCGCGCTGGATAAGGCGCAGCCCGCAGCCCGCGATGGCAACGTGATGCCAATTTAATCTTACGTGCAAATGGCACGCGATTATCCTAAACATCAGCGCATTTAGAGGCTGTGCCGAGCGACGCTAGGCCGCGGTATGTTGTCGGGTTGGATACTAGCAACTAACGACGATTCGCGGTCGAACATTGCAGGCATTGTGTGCCATCAGCTCAAGCTTATTCCTGCAAATATCATGCGCAGAGAAATGAATAGCTGAACAATCATGATGATCGCTAACAGTGGCATCAGCCAACGGAAGGTTGGTGCAAAATAAAGGAACTTGGGCAGGTGAATCAATGACCGCCAGCGCTGGTCAGCCCGATTCGGGGCCCAGTACGCAACCGAGAGCTCATAGAAGATATGCATGGCGACCGCAGAAACGATGGTGCCAGCGACGCCCGCAAATAACATTGTCGTGTGCATGAAATTTTCCACATCAAGTAGTTTCACAATTTCCAATGAGGTGTACGCTGCTACCTGTTTAACGGTTTTGCCCAATTTCGCCAATTGCGGTAACTAGCACAAATCTAAATCATAAGCTGGCAAAATACTGTCGTTACGGATACCGTCAATGGCGACGCCATCGTTAGTTGACTCGGTTGTCGTGCTTAAACTGACGGCTATCGTGGCGTTTTCACTCTGGCGGGTACTGACCGTAATTTTTAAAGCGGTGTTTCGCTGGACTGCGCAGTCTACGACATAGTATTCGCGTGGTTGAAAGCGTAGCAGCGCAGCCCCCTTGTTAGCGCGTGCGACTGGGTTTTCAATGCCGAGTAATTTGGTCGCGCTTAATTTTGGTGTACCGGTTCTGCATGGCGCTGTGTCGGAATGAATTACTATTATGTGACAACTATTGTTTGCGCTTACTGCGCGGCATAAGATTCTAATTGCGGAAATGAAGGCGGATGATTGACTGCCCCGAAAATTTTATTCTCGCTCGGTTGATAACGCTCGATCGCTAACAACGAGTCGAAACCCAATATCGTCCTTGCGACTCGTTGCGGCACTACGATTTCGGATTGACGATCGTGCAAATCTGGGAATATCACCCCAACCACCCCCGCGAAAACCGCGGCGCGTACAATCGCCTGTCAACCAAGGCGAACCATTATCCGGTGCGCCGCGGTAGGTCGAATTCCAACAGTCCTCTACCCATTCCCATACGTTACCGTAGACGTCGTAAAGGCCCCATGGGTTTGGCAGAAATGCTCCTGTCGGCGATGTCGTGTAGTAGCCATCGTCACAGTCGTTCACGGCAAATGTAGGATGGTGTATTTTCGTCTGTTTATCCGCCGCATTGGCATGTTCGCAAAGCGGTTGTATCTCTTCGCCCCAGTAGTACGTTCCGGTGCTACCACCTCTAGCTGCGAACTCCCATTCCGCCTCGCTCGGTAACCGCCACTTTATGCCCGAAGTACGCCGCGCCCACTTAATGAAGGCCTGAGCATCATGCCAGGTCACGCAAACGACAGGGTGATTCTGCTCCTGTTTGTATCCGGGCGCGCGCCAATTCAGACCGACTCGTTCAATCCATCGCGTGTCATAGACCCAGCACGAGTTGCCCATTTGATATCCGGTAGCTTCAACGAATGCAGTAAACGCGCCCACGCTCAACTCTCTAGTTGTGGCCCAGAATGGCTCGATTGATACATTGCGAACGGGTCGCTCATCTTTCTGTCCGCTACCTTTCGAATCACCCATTAGAAACCTACCGCCTGGCATGCGAACAATATTGAGCACCAGTTCATCGGTGAGAGCGACGGCTCGTCGTTCGAGGAGCACCGGCTCGGCACCTTTAATGGGCGCTGCATTCATGAAGAACGTGGCCATTAAGCAAACTGTAATGCAGTCATTAAGCGGCTTTTGCACGATGCTTCTTTAAGTGAGATGGTGTTTTAGCTGTGGCCAGTATCGCGTATTGCGCTTAGTAAAGATCAAACACGGCACATAGAGGCCGCGTTCGTTAAATTGCTGCGCACCGATGCGATTTAAACTGGCAACCTGGCTTGTCGACGTTTTAGCTCACGCTATATTGTAAACGATGAAAGGAATAGCAGGGGTGCACGAGTGTAGCGGGGGACTTACCGCCGCGGGCTAGTGTACCGAGTCGTCTGCGTCCTATTCATGAAAGGGGGGTTCACTAGGTCAATACCTGCATCGAAAAATATTTCGCTACGGAAAGAATTTTCAATCATTACAAGGAATTCTTTGTCAAACGAAAGCTAAGACCACTGCCGATGAATTACTGGGTAAGTTTGCAACCATCAGAAACGGCCCGCCTTAAACGGTTTTTGACCAGCGTTTCTTATCCGAATTTTTATTTAAACGAATGTTCAATCAGCGCCTCGGTTCGCAGTAGACGAATCTCGCTTGCGGCATATTGTTCCGTCAATTGCGCGATCGCGGGCCGATTCACGGAAAATGTGCTGCTTTTGGTCAGATAATCATCGTGCTTTCGCACGTTCAGAGGTTAGGACTGCTTATCCAGCGAATAAATCTCTGCCCCGTTCATTAAATGAATAGGCCGCAGTTTTGCGGCGAGTCTCTGTATTTGAGACTGCTTCACCCCTAGGTTTCCGTTCTTTCCAGCGCGTCGTTTGCTCGACCCTAGCGGCAACAACTTTTTTCTCTAAAACTCGGGCAATTTTTTTGGGTGCGCGTCGGCTCTTCGCGCTCTAAGGTATCGATTTACTCGCAGGCGTAGTTTGTAATGAAAAATTCGGCCGCCGCTTCACTGTCACTGACGTTCGTTACGGCGTTTGGGTTCGAACGGGCGAATTGCGTAAACTCATATTGATAACGCGCACCATTGTCTGGCTCAGGCACGCAATAGTTGCCTGCCCGTCGCGCGTCTATCAGCCATTGCTGGCAGCGCATATACTCTAGCCAATCTTTCGATGCGCACTGAGTTAGGCGACTTGCCAAATTGGCTGCATATGACTGCGAAACCGGATTAGCCTGAGATAGCAAGAGTAGAACGATTAGGGTGATGAATGTTTTCATAAGTTTTTAAAGGATTGATGCGATTTTTGATAGGGTCGCGTGCCGAGTATAAGTAAGTGTTCTACGAACAAAATTTCAAATTGATCACATCGTCGTCGATATTTTCGAACGATTGTCGAGGGATGCACGAATCAGTAGGCGCGTAATAATTGCATAAAACAAACACACATTGGCACCATAAAGAGTTCCGAATGAGCGCGAAAACTCGTTCAATTGGATGCGTCGAGCGATTCGCGGTATCGTTCGGACAAAAGGCATGATGAACTCCAAAGGGTCCGTCTGGAGAGTTGGAAAAAATTGATCCCTTGGCCGAAAAAGCACGTAAGCGACGAGTGGCCGCAGAACCGGAAAAAGATATCGTATTAGTGCAGGGAGCGTCGAGGGGTATCGGGGCTGCGCTGGTGCGCGAGATACTCGAATCAGATGCTACTCAACCGGTCGTTGCAACGTGTCGCCAACCTGACGCTAGTAGAGATCTCGCGGCTCTGTTAGAACGTTTCCCGCAACGCTTAACTATCCTCAGCCTCGACGTAAGCAACGAAGATTCTATCGCGAATGCGGCCGCAGACTTCGCGAACAGAAGCGCGCAGCTTTCAATGCTCATCAATTGCGCGGGTTTGCTACATGACGGTGTTTTGCAACCAGAGCGGCGACTTAGCGATATAAATGTGGCGAAGCTCGAAAGGATTTTCGCGGTAAACGCCTACGGCCCATTGCTGGTTGCAAAATACTTTGCACAGTTCTTTAGCCGAACCAAGCGCTGCATATTCGCGAACCTATCCGCCAGAGTGGGGAGTATTGAAGACAATCACTTAGGTGGTTGGTACGGATACCGAGGATCAAAGGCAGCGCAAAACATGTTTACCCGTAATTTATCTATTGAGCTGAAGCGCAATTACCGCGGCATTATTTGTGTAGCGCTACATCCTGGCACCGTGAACACGCAACTGTCGTCGCCGTTTCAGTCAAACGTGGCAAAATCTAAGTTATTTAGTCGAGCGCGCGCTGCACGACAGCTGTTAGACGTCATGCGCGGCCTAAGTCTTGAGGATAACGGTGAGTTCTTTGCGTGGGACGGTTCAACAATAGCGTGGTAGGAGTCGGCGTGCAGCATGCCTGTGGGTTGATTGACGTTTGCCCCAATAAACCTGCGGGCTACAAGTAGATCTGGGCACTGTCGAGTTCAAAAGGTTAGCTTGCGGCGTCTGGTCGGCATCGCACGAATGGCAAACTGCAGCTACATACCGCTGTCGCCGAGAGCGTGGGGAAGGTTTGTTGATACACACGGCGCGTTGTGGGTGGACCGATGACACGAAAAAAATCTAAATTATCGAATTTAGTTAGCCCGTGTCGCGCACGCTCGACGCCGGGTTTATAGGCCACCGTTTAGATATCTTTGCGTTTGCCGCGGACTGCTGGATTGTAAATAAGACGACTTATCGATGCACTCACGATCGAGACGGGGCGAATGCCTAGCCACTGAATCCAGCTTTATTAGCTGCCCGAAACCCGCAAGAACATTTGCGGCTAGTTGCTTTCTTGCGCTAAGCCCGCCGGCAATTCAATGCCTTCGTATTTCGCCACTTCTAACAGTGCGCTCTCAAAGTAACTCCGCGCATTTGCCGTTGTCGCGGCAAGTCTTGCATGCAGGGCGGCATCCTCGTCATTGCGACTCTCGCACTCAGCACTGTAAACCTCAAACTGATTCAACGTACGGACGATATCTACGAGATGGTGCGGACACTCGCATTGCACTGCCGCTGAATGTTGTGACAGAGACTCAAGTGCTTGATCGTCGAACAAGCGGCGCTGTTGGCCACTCGATTGGGGCAATTCTTCCGCGGCGGTTAATGGCTGTCGTTCCAGTTCGCGCAGTAATTGGTCGATATCAATAGGCGCGCGTAATGTTCGGATGCCGTCCCGTTGCAGCCGCTCAACCGCAGTGCTGGGCCCAAAGCCGTAAATAACAACTACCTGCGTGCGAGCTAATCGTCTTGCAATGCGAGCTAATTGAACCGATTGGTCGGCCAGCAGTGTGGCCGCGAGTACCACGATTACCCCGGGTTTTCGCGCTGTGATGTCCGCTTCGAATTCTCGCCAATCGGTATGGACAGCCAGCACTGTGATGCCCGCCGTTTCGGCAGCCATTACGTCAAGGCTATGCGCCTCCGGCTCACGAAACACAATCATGGAATCGATTTCAGTTGCTGGCGGAGTAAGCACACGATTATCGTTCCTATGAAGCTCTAAATTTGCCGAAAGTTCCTCTTTGCTTAAATTCGCCACTGAGCTAATCGCATGTCCGGCGTCAACCAATTGCTTAATCAGCTGCAAACGCTCTATGTCTTGTTGATTGAATAATCGAGCCGATGAGACATCTCGGTTCGGCGATACCACGCCATAACGGCGTTCCCAGGCGCGTAACGTATCGACCGGGATTTGCGTGATTCGCGACACCGTGCCGATGCGGAACGTTTTTCCGAGCTCAGCCGTATCGGGCGAGTCAGATTCTTCAGAAATCAATGTTTGAACTCCTAGCAGAATTGTTATTGTGCAATACCTGAACAAGCGCTAATGCGTTGGTCTGTTTTCTCATTTTATCCGGAGTATAAATGCTTATAACCTATTTGAACAGGACAAAGCATTGACAGGAGTATTTTTTTTGTCTACTGTATGCACAATACAAAACATTAACAAAAGAGGTATCACTAATGAAAACTCGTTCCCATACTATTGAATTTGCAGTCGTGCCCTTCGTCATACTATGCCCACTGGTTGAGCTCAGCCTGCTAGCCGTGCTGAATACCCTCTAAATCTATGGGCCGGGCGATGCAAAACCAAACAACAAGCAAAGCCAAAGTTTCTAACACCAGGCAGATTGCACCACACAGCAAGTCGATAACCCGAGCGGTGTTCTTCCATCAGGGAAATGACGAGACTGCCTTAAACGAGATGCACTCAGAAAAACTGCTGGTGGACTTCCAATGCGCTGTGGTGGACGAACAGGTCGCCTTCGTGTCGCCACTGCACGGCAGCGGTCGTGTGCGACACATCCGAGCGCAGCAATATTCGAATCGTCGGGCTTCAAACGGGTTTCACTCCAAATTTCTCGCGCGAAAGCGCGTTATCGTTGACGTGTCGAAAGCGGATTGTAGTTGTCTTGGCGATGTCGCCATTGGGACTGCGTGATGCCACTGCCTTGCCAAACGGACGTTATTGGGGGCGGCTTGCGCGGCGCGGTCTTCGCCGTTCCTTCTCGGCAAGGGTCGGTGGCTCTTGTTATGCCGTCACGACAAGCTGCGATGTCAGCTTCAGACTTTCTCGGCAGAGCGCTGGGCCGGTTAACGGTGAGCGAAATAGTTCCCCAGACGGCTGGCCAACGTTCGTTCGGCCTGATCGCTGATCACACTTCTATGCTCTGTGTTGGTGGCAATAAATGCGGCGCGCGGGAACACACGATGCGTGAGTTTTCAACGGTACTACTTCGCTCAAGCGAAAAACACAAACTTGGAAGCCGGGAGGCCAATCATGTCACTGAAAAATCTATTACAGCAAATTCGAAAGCGCATCTTAGTGCCATCGGCACTCCCGACCGGTGCGTGTAATCATCGTGATTGGACCAAATTCGGATGCTACTCAGAAGAGATGTTTTGCCGTTTAGTCGACGACCTGTGTTGAGAAGCAATAACTAAAATGACGCGAGCAGTGCAAAACATGGGATCGGATTCATCATTGAAAGTGTTCTACGACGGCTCGTGCCCGATATGTAAACGGGAGATTTCGGTCTACCAGAGAATGAAAACGCGCTCAGAAATTAAATGGGTCGACGCCTCGAGTATGAATTTTGACGAACAGCGCTACGGGCTCTCGCGGGTCGACGCGCTCAGTAAATTTCACATCAAAACGGCAGACGGACAAATCCTGGCCGGAATCCCCGCATTTCAACAATTGTGGTCGCAGTTGCCGATGTCGACCCTCTCGGCGGTGGCCGAATACCGATGGGTTAGAAAGTTGATGGCGCTGGCGTATCGCACATTTTGCAGACTAAGGGGCCCCGATGTTGTTAAAACTGCAAACTTTCGGGCGCTTCCTAAACGGTTGCAACGCGACTTACGGTCAAACCATGCTGGTGAGCTTGGTGCGGTTCATTTCTACCGGGCGAGCCTACGCTTTAATCGTAATTCGCATGTTCGCAACGTCGCCAAACGCCACCTCATTACGGAGCGCAAACATTTACGCTCTATGGAGTCGCTCGTGCCTAGGTCTTCTCGGAGTCGGCTCAAGTACGTTTGGATAGCAGCCGCATGGGTCCTCGGGATTTGCGCAAACACAGCAGGCGCCCGCGGCTTCTACGTAACAGTCTCCGGGATAGAGCAATTCGTTGAACACCATTACGGTGCGCAACTTGACGCGCTCAACGGTGACACGTACTGCCCCGAACTTCGCCAAGTCCTTACAAGCTGCTTGGCCGATGAGACCGAGCATCGTGAGCAGACGACAATCGCCTACGCTGGGTCGTGGAGTAAGGGCGCGAAAATTTGGCAACTCATCACCTCAGCAGGGTCACATGCAGCCGTCTACCTTGCACGTCTAATATGAGGAAAAATCATGTCTAGTGTTGCAATAATAGGTGCAGGCTTGGCAGGAGTTGCAGCGGCGCGTGAACTTCAAAGTGCTGGGCTCTCGGTTACGGTCTTTGATCGCGGTCGTAGGCTTGGCGGCCGTTGCAATACCCGCGATGGCGAATTCCAATTCGATCACGGCGCGCAGTTTTTTAGTGTCGCCGATCCGCGTTTTTCTACATGCGTAAAAGAGTTGGCGCATCAAGGTTCGGTTGGCTTATGGGACGGAGACTTTGTAGAAATCGGAAGCGATTGTATAACGCCGCTAAAGCACGTCGATCGCTATGTTGGCATTCCCAGCATGAAGGCCGTCGTTGAATCGCTTGCGGCTGATATCGTCGTCAATAGCAGTAATCATGTAACCCACGCGGAGCCATCTGCATGTGGGTGGCACCTCACTAATTCCGATGACTGCGATCTCGGAGAATATGAGGCACTTGTCTTAGCGATGCCGGCTGAGCAAGCTAGGCCTCTTGTACCATCCGAGTCGTCGCTTACTCCAATGTTAGCCAAGATACACTCTGAACCGTGTTGGGCGCTGATGCTTGGATTCGATAACCCGCTGCCAATCCCCTATAACGGCATCACATTCCGACGAGACGACATTGTGTGGGCCGCGCGAGACTCCAGTAAACCTGGGCGATCAGAGGGTGAGCGCTGGGTCGTGCACGGGGCTGGTCGATGGTCGCGAGACCGTTTTCGAAGTGAGTCAAATGTGGTTGCCCTAGACCTCTATAGTGCGTTTCTGCAAGCAATGGAAATAGACCCGCCGCCTCCCCAGTTTATGTCCGCCCATCGTTGGGGCCTCGCTTTCCCAGGGGTCGATTCGTTGGGTTGCGTGGCGTGGGACGACGAGTTGCGAGTTGGTGTGTGTGGCGATTGGAGTGTGTCGCCACGTTTAGAAGGGGCGTACATTAGCGGCGTCGAATGCGCTCAAATGGTGTTAGATGCTATCGGCAAGGGTGCTTGTACTGAGGTGCGGGAGCTAAGCGCGTGACCGATGAACACCGTTCTTTGATTGGACACTCTATCGATCCGGTCGAAACTGAATATTATGAACGCGTGTCAGATAGTTGGTGGGATCCAAACGGCAAGCTGTGGCCATTGCATCGTTTAAACCAACTACGAATCACTTATTTACGTGATCAAATAAGTAAGACATTCCCAAGCTCGATCGACCGCGCGTTACCGCTCAAAGGGTTGACAATTTTGGACGTGGGATGCGGCGGTGGTCTGTTGTGCGAACCGTTAGCGCTTCTTGGGGCGAAAGTAACGGGTATTGATGTCGTCGCTCGAAACGTTGCAGTGGCGAAAAGGCACGCGCAAATTCAACCTGACTTAGTTATTGATTACCGGGTGCAAACGGCAGAGGCACTTTGTCGTACAAAAGCACGCTTTGACATTGTACTAAGCATGGAGGTCGTGGAGCACGTTAGCGATTTGCAAGGGTTCAGTGACTCCTGCGCCGAGCTCGTTCGGCCCGGCGGTTTTATTGGTTTCGCAACAATCAACAGGACATTGAAGTCCTACGTGTTTGCCATCTTAGGCGCCGAATACATTCTTGGTTGGCTGCCGCGCGGCACGCATCGGTGGCGAAAGTTCGTGCATCCCAATTCACTTGAAAGCATATTGAGCCGCAAAGGTTTTACCGTGAGCGATCGCCGCGGGATAGCAATTAATCCACTCAATCGTCACTTTCGTCTAACTTCAAGTCTTGCTGTGAACTTCATGTTGACAGCACGTCGCGAGAGTTAGGAAGTCGAATTTCGTGTCGAGTAAGTCCTTTCACTAGCATACTGTTACTGTTTGTATTATGCACAGCTAATAAATATTACAAAACATATACATTATGATCTAAAACGCCTTAATAGGCGTACAAAACATGAACAACCGGCGAGAAGTGCGCCGATGATACCTATTTCACGGCCATTCCTACGGGCTCAAAATGTTGCTGAGTCGCGGAAAGGCATTATTCAATTTATTTTGGAGTGTTTATGAAACTTATTGCGCAAACTTTATCTATTGTCTTTATAACTGGCTTTCTGGTTACGGGAACTACGGCTGCGGACGAACATGGTGCCCATCACAAAGACGGTCATCACGACATGGATATGCAAGCCGCTCAAGATATTGTGGCGGTTGCTTCTGGGAATAAAGATTTTGACACCTTGGTTGCCGCTGTGTCGGCGGCGGGATTAGTCGAAACCTTGCAAGGTGACGGCCCATTCACGGTTTTCGCGCCTACAAACGCTGCGTTCGCCGCATTACCCGAGGGAACGCTCGACAGTTTGTTGAAACCTGAAAATAAAGAAAGGCTTGTATCGATCCTGACCTACCATGTCGTTCCTGGTGCTATTAAGGCGGCGGATGTTGTCAATGTTACGGCAGCTAAAACTGTGAACGGTGAAAGCATAACTGTCTCGGCGGACGATGGCGGCGTAATGATCGATAGCGCTAACGTGGTGGCCACCGATATCGAGGCATCAAACGGCATCATCCATGTCATCGATAAGGTAATACTGCCGAAGTCGTAGTCAGGTGAAATCCCCTGCAGTCCCCACAACTATGATGTGGTCAACGCTGACCTAATCCTCCCTGCACTGTGAGGCTGCCCTGAGGGCTGGTAGAGACCAGCCCTCTTTTTTTTATGCGGAGCCTCGGCGTTAGCTAGGCGACTCAACAAACGGAATAATGACCAGATAATGGGAACCGATTCGCCCGATGATCGAACAATAATCGTTGCGCTCGGCGATCAACTGCACCCGGACTTGAGCGCTCTGAGGAATGCAGATAAGACCTCTAGTGTCTTACTCATGTGCGAGATCCAAGAAGAGGTCACATAAGTTAGACACCACAAGAAGAACATTGCTTTCTTATTTGCAGCCATGCGGTACTTTGCGCAAGCGCTTGGGGAAACCGGCTGGCAGTTTGATTATGTTGCCTATGGTCCGAACAGAAATTGCGTTAGTTTGGCCGGCTAAATCGACCGTGCAGTTGCGGATTTTAACGCCAGTCAAGTAGTTATCACCCAACCGAGTGAGTGGCGTTTGGAGGCCTCGTTCGTCGAGATTCAACAATCTCTGGGCGTGCCCATTTAACTATCTATACTGGCGTTTCCTTGTACGCAATCGGGATAAGCTAGCAACCAATCCGCCCATGTCGCGCGCGTATAAAACCTGGGATCGTTTTGAGGCCGAACGGCAAAGTGAAATATTGAAAGACGAAAAAATAATTCTTGTGTTCGTTGCGAGGCGGTGCGTCGCGTGACGTTAAACCTAAAGTATCACGTAAAAACGGCCGCAATCTGCTCACTGGTTAATATCCAGTCGTTGTCTAGGTCTGCAATGATCTTTTCGGTAAAAGCTTCCACTTTCGATTTGGCTTTTTCCGGGTCTTGGAAATGATCGACTAGGATGGCAAGAGCAAGTTGGCGTGGTGCGGTGCCGACGTAACTCCACTCAAAGCCTTTGTCGTCGTACGTATGCACGTCGAAATATTCCGCCAGGGGTTCGCCGTCTACTGTGACTTTAATACCGTCGATGGTACGTTGTCCCTGATATTCTTTCATCTTAATGTACTCCCGACGGTCAGTAGCTACCGCGGCAATTTAGCGCGGCTTTTAATAACTTGTAGATTTGTAGAATTGTCTCAGGCGGTCGCTTTTGGTGTTGCAATTCTTCTATTACAACAAAATATTTGGCTCGCTCTCTACTCAAGATGTTCCAGCAACGGATTCCCGTATGTCTGGATTTACGGTTAAACGGGTGAAATTTTCGACGTAATCCAGCAATCCGTCGCTAGCTTGCATCGCTCCTTCGGCGTCTCCTTCGGCGATGGCATTCGCTAGGCTCGCGTGTAATCTTGCCATCAGCGGCAGGTCACCCGCTTGTTTGTAATGTACATACCAAAATCGACGCGATAAGCCTTGCATTGCTTCAATCGCTCTTGCGGCGTATTCGTTGTGTGCCGCTTCTGCTACGAGCGTATTTAGTTCGTTGTCGTGGCGCATGAACTTTACGTCGTCATTCTTAAGTGCCGCTTGCTGCATCCCTTTCGCAATTCGGCGAAACTCTTTGCGTTGCAATTCGGTGCTTCTAAGTGCGGCGGCTTTCGCCATGAGTCGCTCTATCTCTCTACGTACCTCCAGTGCGAGGAGTTGTTTGGAGGGGTTGATTTCGCTAACAAGAATGCCTTTACGCGGCAGTATGGTAACCAAACCTTCGCGGGCTAGCCGTAGCAACGCTTCGCGTATAGGCGTCCGCCCAATGCCTAAGTGTTCACCAAGATCCAATTCAGATAACACCGAACCCGGTTCAAGTTGTAAAGTGACCAGCATTTCTTCTAACTGATCATAGGCTTTGTCGGATAGGCTTTGGCGCACGATTGATGCTACTTCTCTGTGAGGAATCCTAAAGGGTCAGGCTAATAGCTTGTGTGATTCGATATTCTATCGTAGAGGCCATCTTGCTGAAATCAAATTTGTTTGCGTCCTTCGATAAGACTTAGAAATTTTTCGTACTCGGCGTCGTCTACGGAATAGGTGTGATCATCATCAGGAAACGTACCGCCTTTGACTTCTTCAACGTAATCTTTGATACCTGAAACCGCGACTTCGGTAAGGTTTGCAAACCGTTTGGTAAATTTCGGTTTGAAATCCGTGAACACGCCGAGCAAGTCATAGCACAGTAAAATTTGCCCATCGGTGCCAACACCTGCGCCGATGCCAATGGTGGGGATCTCCAATTGCGCCGAGATAGCCGCTGCAATTTTGCCTGGCACCGCCTCAAATTCCAGCATGAAGCAGCCCGCATCTTGAATTGCCAACGCGTCTTCGAGAATTTTCATCGCCGCGTCAGCGGTTCTGCCTTGAATCTTGAAGCCGCCGAACATGGCAATTGTGTGTGGCGTTAAGCCAATATGCGAGGCCGTGGGTATGCCAGCGTCGACCAAGGTTTTCAAAATGTGCGCCTGGCTTTTTCCACCTTGCGGTTTTACCGCATCACAACCCGCATCCTGCATGAAGCGGGTCGCATTGATGAGCGCGCGATCCGGTGTGTTGTAACTCTGATAAGGCATGCACCCCAGGATGAAAGTGTTCGGCGCGCCGCGGCGCACCGCCATGGCATGCATAGCCATCATGTCCATGGTTGCAGGAATGGTATTTGGATGTCCATGCGCAATCATCGCCAGGCTATCGCCGACAACCGCAACATCCACCCCGGCCATTTCTGCCCACTGTGCCGAGGTGTAGTCTGGCACGGACATATACACCATTTTTTCGCCGGTCTGTTTAGAATCGCGAATTTCCGCGATTGTGCGTTTTGGTTTATCCATGCCACGGTTTTCTAAATACGCTTACGATAGGAACAGTGCTATCCCCGTCGTTTCGCGCGGTCGCCAGCTTCTGGAAAAATCCACATTGCAAGCACCATGAAAACGCTTAGCACGGCGCCTATTTGCGCGACGTGCGTCTGGCCTAGGTCTTTTTCAAAGTAATAAAAGATTGCGCCCACGATTAAGGTAATGATTGAAACAATGATCTTTACATGGGTAGGCATCTTAAGGCTCCTTTAGTCTTCTTTTATTTAAGCTTCAAGTGCCATTGGTTCGGCGGCTGCGACATCGGGACGAACGGGCCGGCCGCGCAAATCGGATTTTAAATGCTCATCGTTGTACCCGTTGAAAATGTGTCCAAGTAAACCGCGGTCTAAATCAGACGTGCCAAAGAACCAGTCCATGATCGGGAAAGTAAGATTCATATTCTTTTCCATCATCAAGCGCGAATTGTGATGGGCGGTATGGTGGCGCCGAATCGTGTTCACGAACGGCATGTTCCGAACGAACCAATTTTCTTCCGAATGACAGCAAAAATGCATGAACTCATAAATGAGATAAATGCTGGTGGTTGTTGAGATGAACAACCAAGCGATATTCGGGCTCAACACAAAGTAAAATAGAAACGCACCGGGAATCACAATAAGCGTAAGGACGACAATCGCGTAGGGCGGAAAAACTGTCACGCGCCAGTCTTTTTGATCGCGAAAACGCATTTCGCTGTCAGTAAAAAACTGATGATGTTGTAGCGTGTGCCGGTTGTATATTGCCCGTAAGCCTTTCGATTTTTGCGGTCTATGCATGATGTTCAGATGCAGATACCACTCAAAAAAGTTAGCCCCAAGGAAGAAGACGGGAATCATCATCCACTCCCACCATTGAACATTGTCTAAGTGTTGCGCAAATATCCACAGCGCCGTGAGGCCAATCGTGTATACCACCAGCACATGAATTGGGCCGTTGTACCAGTTCGATAGCCGAGATCGATATTCGGCTCGATACGCCTTCTGTCTTTCGTGCATCATTGTGATATCCTCGCTCTGATATATCACTAATACATCAATAAATAAGGGTTTTGTCAACCGCAAAAATACTCGGGGAATGATTGTTTGACCTAAATTTGGTGGAGAGGAGAGACGATAAATGGGCACAACGAATTACTATTCAGAAGAAAATCACGGACCACATGAGTATTTAGCGCTCGGTGACTTTGAACTCGTGAGTGGACAAACCTTGGCAGGTGCAAAATTAGCCTACAAAACTCAAGGGACATTAAACGCCGCGAAAGATAATGCGATTTTGTTTCCCCATATGTGGTCAGGCACGTCCGCATCGATGGAAGGATTTGTCGGTCAGGGTCGCCCGTTAGATCCAGACAAATACTTTATTATTTTTCCTGGTCAATTCGGGAACGGGATTTCTTCATCACCCAGCAACACGCCCGCGCCGCAAAACGGCGGTAACTTTCCGAACGTGAATATTGGCGACGATGTCGTTGCGCAGCATCGGTTAGTGACGGAGCATTTTGGCATTGAGGAACTGCAGCTTGTAACCGGTTGGTCTATGGGTGCTGAACAAACCTATGAATGGGCGGTTCGTTATCCTGATATGGTGAAACGCGCGGCACCGTTCGCTGGCACTGCGCAAACGACACCGCACGATTACCTTTGGGTTCGTGCCCACGAAAATGCGTTGAAATCTGATCCGGCTTGGGCTGACGGCTTTTATAAAGAATCTACCGATGTAGCAGTTGGGCTAAAACGTCATGCCGAAGTGTGGTCCGTGATGGGTTTGTGTTCTGAGTTTTACAAACAAGAGGTTTGGCGAACACTCGACTTCAAATCGTTAGATGATTTCATTACGGGCTTCTGGGAAGCGTATTTCGAGCCGATGGATCCCAATAACCTGATCTGGATGGGTTGGAAATGGCGCCACGGCGACGTTAGCCGCCATACAGATGGCGACCTTGGTGCCGCGCTAGGGCGCATTAAAGCAAAGACATTGGTGGTGGCATTCGGCAATGACATGTTTTTCCCACCCGCCGATGTTGAAGCCGAGGCGGCCATGATACCGGGCGCGGAATATCGTTTGATTGATTCGTTATGGGCGCATTTTGCGATGTTTTGCATGAACGAGCAGGACACCGCCGCGATTGATAGAGTATTTAGTGACCTGCTCGATTGAGCAGTAAGCAGAAAAAACAAGGGCGACTCTATTGCCGCCCTTTGTGAGGTTCTTGCGAGCGAACCCGGCGCTTTTATTTGCTTGCGGTACAGTGCCGGTAAATTATGCGGCTTCCTTAACGCTTAATTTCTCGATCTGACATTTAATAATGTCGCCACCTTTTACGACGGCTTTGATATTTGCCGGTTCGCCGAGCGTACGAAGGTCTTTGGAAGGGTCGCCATCGACAATAATCAAATCCGCTAGTTTGCCAGATTCGATACTGCCCAAATCGTCTTCACAACCCTTGAAAGCTGCCGCGTTGTACGTCGCCCATTTAATGACATCCAAATTCGACACGCCGCAGAGTTCAGGATACACAGCTAACTCTTTTGCATAATCGCCGTGAGCCATTAAGCCGCTGAATCCAAAATCGTCGCCAATCAACATGGGCACGCCAGCATCATGGGCTTTCTTAACAGTTTGCGGGTGCGATTCCAATGTCCGCTCCAGGTCGGGGATTAGGGGTTCCAAACCTGGCGCTTCGCCGCTGAGATAGGCGCTTACGAATCGGGTGGGTAAATACAAGCTTGGCGCCATGTAGCTACCTTGCTTTAGGAACCACTCCAAGCATTCATCATTAGTGCCGTCACCATGGTCAACGATGTCGATGCCGGCTTTCAGTGACGCAAGTATCCCTTCGGTGCTGATTAGATGGCCTCGAATCTTCACGCCCCGTGAATGGGCTGTGCGCACCGCGATGTTAATTTCATCTTCGTCCATAGAGGCAAAACCGCGGTCTGTCGGTAAACCGTGTCCACCCGTCGGGTAGAGTTTCACGATATCCACGCCATTGTGAATTTCTTCGCGCACTGCTTTGCGGAATTCATCTGGTCCATCGCAAAGTTTCGCGAAACTTTGTAAACCCAATTTCCACCATTTAGGGTGGGCGTCAACGGAATCACCCGTTGTAACCACATCCCGACCGCAAGCATAAATACGCGGACCGGGTATGACGCCGGCGTTGATCGCATCACGCAGCACCACATCAATATAATGACCGGCGCCCGCACCAATCGATGCAGTGAATCCGCAATTCAATAGTAGCTCAGCGTTCTTCGCCGCGATTAAGGTCAACATTGTTGGTGGATGTTCCAAATCGATTTGCTGCGCGGTATCGACATTGTTGTAGGCAGGGTGGTAGTGACTTTGCACCATCCCTGGCATCAAGCTCATGCCGTTTAGTTCGTAAACCGTGTCTTTCGCCTTGGGTTTTGGCGCTTTTGCTGCGGATGACACGGACACGATGCGATCGTCTTCAACGACAATGGTTTTATTGTTTGAGGGCTTATTTAACCCGTCGATTAGACGAGCGCCGCGAAAGTGAATTTTGGCCATACCATTTCCTCTATTTTGGCCGCCGAGATCTACGACAGCGACCGCAAATTTACCTTTTAGCCGCCTAAGGCGGCCGACGAAGCTAACCACGCTAGAAATATTTGTGATATATTACAAAATACTTTTCGGCATTGCACTAAAACGTCAATTTTTGGTTGGATCTATCGCTGCAATTCGCACAATGGCTTTATGATCGCGATATATTGCAGTAACGGTTTCGCAGTAGGAAATGGGCTTGTTTAGCCACCTCATGTGATACGCTAAGTGCCGATTTTTAT
>JBCCFA010000013.1:0-20904 GCA_039029975.1 Pseudomonadota bacterium | reverse complement strand
CGAGTATTGTGGCGATCACATCATCTGGTAAAAACTTGAGCGCACGGGCGCGCAAGATGGTGACTTGATTTTCTTCGGCGCCGATGAGGCCAACATTGTTAACGACGCCCTTGGGGCTTTGCGCGATAAATTGGCCGCTGATCTGAATTTATTAGAGGGCGAGTGGGCGCCCATGTGGGTCGTTGATTTTCCAATGTTTGAATGGAGCCCGGAAGAAAAACGGTGGTCCGCGCTCCATCATCCTTTCACCGCGCCGACGGCCAGCGCAGAATCGGTGCAAGCAGACCCTGGTAATGCCCTATCGCGTGCTTATGACATGGTCCTGAACGGCACTGAAGTTGGCGGCGGCTCTATTCGTATTCACGATCCGGCCGTGCAAAGCCAAGTGTTTTCATTGCTTGGCATAGATAACGACGAGGCCCAGGAAAAATTTGGTTTCCTGCTTGATGCGCTAGATTACGGTTGCCCGCCGCATGGCGGTATCGCGTTTGGTCTTGATCGCCTCGCGATGCTGATGATGGGAGAAGATTCCATTCGTGATGTCATCGCTTTTCCGAAGACCCAATCCGCCAGTTGTTTGATGACCGCTGCGCCAACTGCGGTAGATGAGCGGCAATTGCGCGATTTGAACCTAAGATTGCGCAAAAAAAACGACGAAAATCGATAAAAATTAGTCATAATTCTGCAAATATTCACTTTCAATTCAGGAACTTACCGATTAGTCCCAAACGCCGCCATAAGGTAAAATATTACCTCATACACTCGCTGTAAATTGTGCTGCCCGAAGGCCCCGAGCTCTCAAGTGACGCGCAATCTGCGGCTAGGAAAGCAAAGGAGGTAGATGACAATGAGCCCATCAGAGTCATATTCCAATGTCATTGAAAATATCGTTGAAATCGACATGCCGGCATTTGAGGTCCCGGACCACACCGGTTCATCTTGCGATATCGAGGATGACGCATTAATTGCGGAGATTAAATCACTGTTGGTGGAGCAAGACGCTGTGCTTGTTGCGCATTACTACACCGACGAATCGCTGCAGGCGCTGGCAGAAGAAACTGGGGGTTATGTATCGGACTCTCTGGACATGGCGCGGTTTGGTCACGAGCACGAATCGTCCACCTTGGTGGTCGCTGGCGTCCGTTTTATGGGTGAAACGGCTAAAATTTTAAATCCAGAAAAACGGGTCATCATGCCCGATTTAAATGCCGACTGTTCGCTTGATCTAGGCTGCCCGCCCGATCAATTTGCTGCGTTTTGTGACGAACATCCGGATCGAACGGTGGTCGTATATGCCAACACGAGCGCGCGAGTGAAAGCGCGCGCAGATTGGATGGTAACGTCAGGCAGCGGGCTGGATGTGGTGAGCTATTTGCACGAGCGCGGAGAAAAAATCTTGTGGGCACCTGATCGCTATCTTGGTGACTACATTAGAGCGCAAACCGGCGCCGATATGCTGCTTTGGAACGGGTCGTGCATAGTGCACGGCGAATTTAAGGCAAAAGAACTGGCGAAACTTCGCGCGGAACATCCCGACGCTAAAGTGCTGGTCCATCCCGAGTCGCCACCGGGTGTTATCGAACAGGCAGACTATGTCGGTTCAACGACGGGATTGATCAACGCAGTAAAGACTTTTGACGCGAAAAAGTTCATTGTGGCGACCGATAGCGGCATTTTTTACAAAATGGGTCTGGAAGCGCCGGATAAGGAATTGATCGAAGCCCCAACCAGCGGACGTGGTGCGACGTGCAAAAGCTGCGCGCATTGTCCGTGGATGGCCATGAACGGTTTGCGCAAGTTGCGCGACGCCTTAAAATCGAAAACTAACGAGATTGATTTGCCGCGAGACCTTTGCGAACAAGCCGTAGTACCAATTAAGCGTTTGTTGAATTTCGCGAACGAAAGAAAGCAGGAAATATACGGCAACAATGATGCGTAGAAATTAAACATGGCAGGACACAGTAAATGGGCGAATATTCGTCATCGTAAAGGTCGCCAGGACGCCAAACGCGGCAAGATTTTCACGCGACTGATTCGTGAAATCACAGTTGCCGCGCGCTTGGGCGGGGGCGACGCCTCGGCCAACCCTCGATTACGGGCGGCGATCGATAACGCGCTTAGCCAAAACATGCCGAAAGACACGATCGAGCGCGCGGTGAAAAAAGGATCGGGTAATCTCGAAGGCGAAAACTACGATGAAATTCGCTACGAGGGATATGGGCCTGGCGGTATTGCCGTGATGGTAGATTGCATGACTGACAATAAAAATCGCACCGTTGCGGAAGTCAGGCATGCTTTCACAAAATGTGGCGGCAACTTAGGCACCGATGGTTCGGTAGCTTACATGTTTACTAAAGTGGGCTTGTTGAGTTACCCAGCGGACGCTGGTGAGGACACTGTCATGGAAGCCGCGTTAGAGGCCGGCGCGGATGACGTATTAGTTAATGACGATGGATCGATAGACGTATTAACCGACCCAGACACGTTTTCAGATGTCAAAGAGACGATGGATGAAACCGGTCTGACGACCGAGAACGCGGAGGTTACTATGCGCCCCGATAACAATACTGAACTCGGCGCCGACGATGCGCAAAAAATGATTCGTTTGCTCGATATGCTTGAAGAGCTAGACGATACGCAGAAAGTGTACTCTAACGCTTCAATTTCCGATGAAATTCTCGCCAGTCTGGATGGCTAAACCCACCTTGCTAGCGGTCCCGTTCAAAATCGAAGTTCCTCCAATAAGGCGCCGCTGGCTTGGCTGAGGTCACGATTCTCGGCATTGATCCGGGCTCGCGTATCACGGGCTATGGGATCGTGAAAATGGAGAAATCCCGTGCGGCTCACGTTGTTAGCGGCTGCATTCGCGTAGGCGATTTACCCATGGCTAAACGCTTGAAAACGATTTACGAATCTCTTGTGGAAATCGTGACTGATTACGCACCGGATCAGGTAGCGATAGAGAAAGTGTTCATGAGCAAAAATCCGGATTCGGCGCTTAAACTGGGTCAGGCACGCGGCGCCGCAATGGTTGCTTGCGCCACTAAAGATTTACCCATTTTCGAATACAGTGCCAACGAAATTAAGCAGGCAATAGTCGGTCGCGGCCACGCAGATAAAGAACAAATTCAACACATGGTTAACGCCTTGTTGGCGACAAACGAACAGCAGGCGGATGCCGCCGACGCGCTTGCCGCAGCCGTTTGTCATGGACACACCGCGGATGGCATTGCCGCTCTGGCGCTGCGCTCCGCACAACCAGCTCGCCGTCGCAGGAGCGCGCCGTGATTGGTCGAATACAAGGCACCTTGCTCAGCAAAACGCCACCCCAATTGTTAGTTGATTGCCATGGCGTGGGCTACGAAATTGAAGCGCCCATGACAACCATTTGGGCGTTACCGGATATCAACGAAACGGTGACCTTGCTAACACACTTGGTAGTTCGCGACGACGCCCACTTATTGTTCGGTTTTGCGACCGAGGCGGAACGCGCTCTGTTTCGCAGCCTACTGAAAGTGAGTGGGATCGGCGCGAAAGTCGCCTTGGCTATTCTCTCTGGCATAGAAACAGAAGAATTTATTCGCTGCGTTAATGCAGGTGACAGCGCGCGCCTAACGGCCTTGCCTGGCATTGGTAAAAAAACTGCTGAACGTTTGGTTGTTGAAATGCGGGACCGGGTTGCCGATTTACCAGAGGTCACTGTCAGCAGTAGCACTAATCAAGCGACAGTCGTCGCCGATCCTGCGAATGACGCCGTGAGTGGACTCATCGCGTTAGGCTACAAACCGGCAGAAGCAAGTAAGTTGATACATGCATTAGAGGTTGACGGGAAATCGAGTGAAGATCTAATTCGAGAGGCGTTGAAAAATTTTGCCTAGCCTTACCGCAAACCTTTGCATTAAACGCCTGAATTTAGTCTTCGCGCTGCTAGATTGTGGACACATTGTATTGTTATCTTCATTTCAACGTGTAAATGCGGATGTCGTGCAGCTAGCATGAACAAACGGGTGAACTTATCGTGAGCCATGATGAAATAGTAAGTCCCGAAGCATCAGCGGAAGAAGACAGCCTCGACTCTGCCATTCGCCCGGCTTATTTGCGGGACTATATCGGCCAGGCGGCGGTTCACGAACAGATGGAAATCTTTATCGGCGCGGCGCGTAAAAGACAGGAAGCGCTGGACCACGTGTTGATCTTCGGACCGCCAGGTCTTGGTAAAACCACCTTAGCCAACATTATTGCCAACGAAATGCAGGTAAACCTGCGACAAACCTCCGGGCCAGTGTTGGAACGTGCGGGTGATTTGGCCGCGTTGCTGACCAACCTTGAGCCAAACGATGTGTTATTCATCGATGAGATTCATCGATTAAGTCCGGTGGTAGAGGAAATTCTCTACCCGGCCATGGAAGACTACCAACTGGATATCATGATTGGGGAAGGACCCGCTGCGCGCGCCATCAAATTGGATTTACCTAAGTTCACTTTGGTGGGCGCCACCACAAGGGCGGGTTTATTAACGTCACCACTGCGCGATCGTTTCGGCATAGTGCAGCGCCTAGAGTTTTATTCCGAAGACGATCTAAGCACGATAGTGATGCGTGCTGCAGGAATCTTAGACGTTAAAATCGAGGCCGATGGCGCAAGAGAGATTGCAAAACGCTCCCGCGGTACGCCGCGCATCGCCAATCGACTATTGCGCCGCGCCCGAGATTACGCCGAAATCAAAGGAAATGGCCTACTTGATGAAAGCACTGCCGCAAAAGCGCTAGATTTATTGAATGTGGATGAAAACGGCTTCGACGTGATGGATCGTAAGTTACTTCTCGCCGTAATGCAGAAATTTGACGGTGGACCAGTGGGAATCGATAGCTTAGCCGCTGCAATCGGTGAAGAACGCGGCACCATTGAGGACGTGATAGAGCCATTTCTAATTCAGCAAGGATTCTTGATGCGAACGCCACGCGGGAGGACGGCAACCCGCGCTTCTTGGCAGCATTTTGGTCTCTCCATTCCGCAATCGGCCCCTGTGACCGGCAATTTATTCGAAGACGAGCAGCGTTAGTTACTGATGCCGCAGACGGAATTTACGCTCCAAGCGCGGGTCTACTTTGAGGATACAGACGCTTCTGGCATTGTTTATCACGCGAATTATTTAAGATTCGCCGAGCGGGCGCGCACAGAATGGCTGCGTAAGATTGGTTACGATCAAAATCGCTTAGCTGAGGAACAAGACCTCGCTTTCGTGGTTCGCAAAATGACGATAGATTTTGCTCAACCGGCTCGTTTAGACGATGAACTCGCTATCGTTTCCACATTAGAGCGCGTGGGTCGGGCAAGTATGGTTTTTTTACAAACTATTTACCGAGACAATCTTTTGCTTTGCGCGCTAAATGTTAAAGTGGGCTGCATAAACCTTAAAACCGGGAAACCGCAGCCGATGTCCGACCATCTACATCGGGAAATTGTCAATGCAGGCTGATTTATCCATCGCGAGTCTGGTGCTAGGCGCGAGTTTCCTCGTCAAATTTGTCATGCTTGTTTTGTTGATGGCATCGTTAATTTCTTGGGCGCTGATTTTTGTTAAACGCCGAGAGCTGAATAAGGCGCGCGCAGAGGCAACTAAATTTGAAGATCGGTTTTGGTCGTCAGAAGATCTAACCGCGTTGTTCAGCTCTGTGAGTCAGCGCCGCGGCGATGCGCAAGGGATGGAAGGCGTATTTGAAGCGGGTTTCAGCGAATTTGCGCGACTCCGTAAAAGAGAGGGAATAGAAGCATCGATGGTGCTTGAAGGCTGCCAGCGCTCAATGCGAATTGAAATTAGCCGGAGAATCGAGGATTTGGAAAATCATTTGCCTTTCTTAGCAACCGTTGGATCGGTGAGTCCCTACATCGGTTTATTCGGCACGGTTTGGGGCATTATGAATTCCTTTCAGGCGCTCGGTAACGTTCATCAAGCCACGCTCGCGATGGTTGCGCCAGGCATTTCCGAGGCCTTAATAGCAACTGCCATGGGTTTATTCGCCGCAATTCCCGCTGTGATCGCTTACAACCGATTTTCCACGGCGATAGACCGTTTGTACGCCCGCTACGATATTTTCCTGGAAGAATTTTCCGCCATTTTGCAGCGTCAGGTGCATCACTAAATCTCATGGCTTACCGACGCCGACAACGCGCTCGACTCATGTCCGATATCAACGTGGTGCCTTATATCGACGTGATGTTGGTGTTACTAATTATTTTCATGATTACCGCGCCGTTGATTACTCAAGGCGTGAAAATCGATTTACCGCAGGCACCTTCGCAAGTGATACCGCCGTCCGAACAAGAGCCGGTAGTTGTCAGCGTCGATAAAGCGGGGAACTACTACATAGGTATTGGTGACAATCCTGAAGCGAGCATCGCGGGTGATGTGCTCATTGAGCGAGTGGAAAAAATACTCAAATACAAACCGGAAACAGAATTCTTGGTGCGCGGCGATGAAAACGTCGCTTATGGTAGCGTAGTTGGCGTTATGTCATTACTACAGGAGGCTGGTGTACCAAACGTGGGGCTAGTCACTGAACCACCTGAGCAATAAGTAAGCTCTGTCCGTCGCGTTGAGCTTATGCAGATCCCACGTTTTCTCCAAAGCCGAGCGTTTCTATACTCGGTGGCCTTACATCTTGTGGTGATCACCCTGCTCGTTGTAAGCATTGAACCGCCTAAAAAACTTGCCCCAACCGGACCCGCCAAACCGTTAATTGAGGCAAAAGCAGTAAACCTAGCGGCGATTGAAGCCAAAAAAAACCGCCAGGCGGAAGAGGCAGCTAAAAAAAAGCAGGCAGAAATAGATAAACGCAAAAAAGAGGAAAAAAAACGCCAGGCTGAGGCCGAAAGAAAACGACTCGAAGCTGAAGAAAAGAAATTAGCAAAGCAACGGGTCGAGCAAGCACAGAAAAAACGCGAAGCGGAAGAGAAACAGGCTGAAGAAAAAGCGCGAAAACTCGCCGAGGATAAAAAAAGAGCAGAGCAAGAAAAAGCTGCGGCAGAGAAAAAACGTCAGGAAGAAATCAAGCGCAAAAAAGAGGCGGAAGCATTAGCAGAAAAGAAAAAGGCCGAAGAAAAAGCGCGAAAACTTGCCGAGGAGAAAGCGCGGCAGGAGGCGCTTGCCGATGCCTTAGCGGCAGAAGAGGCAGAGTTGGCAGCCGCTGCTCAAGCCGCGGCAGACGAAAATGAAATATCAAAGTATATGCGCGCCATCGCTAGCCAGGTCACCAATGCGTTTCGCTATCCGCCAGGATTGGAAGAAGGGATGACCTGCGTTTTATATGTACGGATGATTCCGGGTGGTGAAGTTATTGAGGCTCGGGTGACAAAATCAAGCGGTAGCCCAACATTTGATAGGCAGGCTGAAAACGCGGTTCGGAAAGCAGCACCTTTGTCGGTACCCGAAGAACCGCGATTATTTAACAGAATTCGGGAAGTAGAATTTGTATTTGATCCCAGCCAGTAAAGAACGAGATCTATTTCGCAAAATTGAAATAGGTGTTGAGCGCGTTTTATTTTACGATCGGGAACCGAAAGCTAGGATCCCCTGTCTGATGGCTTTAAGAATCCGAGTTATGACTATTTTTTCTAGAAGAAATTTACAGCGACCTCTGTCGAGATTAGCCGTTCTATTATTAACTCTTGTCTGCCTTTGCCAGGCGGCGGTGGCGGAAGAGCTTCTCCAAATCAGAATCGAAAAAGGCTTAGAAAGCGCGCTGCCGATCGCCATTGTGCCGTTTGATTGGGTCGCAGATGTGGAAGCCCCGCAGAATGTTTCCGCGATTGTCGCGGCGGATTTGAAAAGCAGTGGCCGATTCGAGCCACTTCCCGCGGGCGATCTACCCTCGCGACCAGCAAAATTTTCTGACGTAAATTTCAAAGATTGGCGATTGCTGGGTATGGATAACCTGTTAATCGGAGAAATTCAGCAAATTTCCCCAGAACGTTTCAGCGTCGAGTTTCGATTAATCGATATTTATCAACAGAAACAAATTACAGGTTTTCGGATTCCGACCAGCCTCAACGGCTTACGTCAAACCGCACACCATATTAGCGACATCGTCTATGAGGCCATTCTCAAAACCAAGGGCGCTTTTGCCACGCGTATTGCTTATGTCACAGTGGACAAGCGGCGCACGAGCGATAACGAGTTACAACAAACGTATTATTTACAGGTCGCGGATTCCGATGGCTACAACGCGCGCACAATTTTAAAATCGAAAGAACCGCTGTTATCTCCCGCTTGGTCACCGAGCGGAGAACGTATTGCCTACGTTTCTTTTGAAGATAAAAATTCCGCCATCTTTGTGCAGAATATACGCACTGGTGAGCGCAAGAAGGTGGTCTCCGGCGCCGGTATCAATAGTTCGCCAGCATTCTCGCCTGACGGTACTCGACTCAGCGTTACCCGGTCAAAGCAAGGCAATCCCGACATCTATGTCGTTGACATCGAAAGCGGTCGGCAAACCCGTTTGACCACGCACAGCGCCATTGATACCGAGGCCAGTTGGATGCCAAATGGTAACGATATTGTCTTCACTTCTGATCGGGGCGGCGGACCTCAAATCTACCAAATTAATGCCGCCGGCGGAAAACCCAAACGTCTAACGTTTGGCATGGGTTCGTATAATGCGAAAGCCAGTATCGCGCCTAATGGCCGGCATGTAGCGGTCGTGAATGGCGGTGAGAACGGATACCGAATTGCGGTGCTGGATTTGGCTAATGATAGTTTCGATATCCTCACCGATAACCGCCTTGACGAATCGCCGAGTTTTGCACCGAACGGTGCGATGATAATTTATGCGACAATGGGTCGTCGTGGTACCGAACTCGCAGCCGTGTCCATAGATGGTCGGGTAAAGCAGCGATTGGGCGTACAGCGAGGGGAAATCCGCGAACCCGCGTGGGGACCGTTGAAGCAATAAGATTTAGTTAACGGATTCGGAGGGAAAAGCGCAGTGAATATATCAATGAAGGCAGGGCAATACATTTTACTTAGTATCGCGACGACGCTACTGCTCAGCGGGTGTTCTGGATCAGGCGGTACCAAAGATGATGGGTCGGCTCAGGTTGAGGATCGCAGCATTTCGCGAGATGAAATGAAAGAGATAGACCAGCGAGCAACATCTAGCGGTTTAGACGACGACAGCGGATTTGAGGGGAATCCACTTGAAGACCCGAACTCTTTACTTGCCACCCGGGTCATTTACTTTCAGTATGATTCGAGTAACGTTCGCGACGAATTTCGCGAAGCAATCGCTGAACATGCGCGTTACCTTGCCGAAAACCCGAGTGCCTCAATGACGCTTGAAGGTCACGCCGACGAACGCGGCTCCCGCGAATACAATTTGGCGCTTAGCGAAAGACGGGCGTTATCGGTTCGTCGTCAATTAGTTTTGTTAGGCGCCTCTGCAGATCAGATCCGAACCGTCAGCTATGGCGAAGAACGACCCGCCGAAGATGGACACGATGAAACCTCTTATGCCCGAAATCGTCGGGTTGAAATAATTTATTAAAGCCCAACGATGTTTATGTTCCCTTATCGAAGCACGACCAAGCGTTTCGGCTTAGCATTTTCCTCTCTCGCTTTTCTTTTCTTGTTAGGGGTGACAAACGCCGTATCTGCCGATGAGGAAGAATTGGCGCTGCGTTTATCAAAACTCGAGCGGGCGTTGAATAACCAAGGACTGCTCGATTTGTTCCAGCGTTTGGAGGCTTTGCAATCGGAAGTGCAAACCTTGCGCGGCCAAGTCGAGGAGCAACAGTACACCATTGAGCGCTTAAGAGAATCGCAGCGCAATGCCTATGTCGATCTAGACCGGCGACTGCAGGAATCCTTAAATTTTCAGGCCGGCGGCCAAGCGGGAGTCACGGGCGCCGAAAACCCGCCGTTAAGTGTTTACCAGCCGGGTGTACAACCGGAAGTAGCGGGCACACCATCGCCAGGCATAGACGTCCGGGTTGAGCAGGCGCCCAGTGTGGATCCTCGATTTCGGCCTCAGCTTGGCGAAAGCCCAACAGCTGAAGCGCCGCTCAATCCTGACGCCCAGGCAGCCCCGGTCTTGCAAGCTGCAGTGCCAGAGAACGGCGGAACTTCCCCGTCGTTTGGTGATGGCGATCAAGGTCTGGTGCAAGATCCAACTAGGGTGCCACCACAAAATCCTGATCAAGCCTACCGAGAAGCGTTTGGTTTACTAAAAGCGGGCAAATACGACGAGTCGATAGAATCGTTTAACCTATTCCTACTCGATTATCCGAACAGTGAGTATGCCGATAATTCGCAATATTGGTTAGGTGAAACCTATTTCGTAAAGCAAGACTACCCTTCAGCTATTGAGCAGTATCAAAAGCTGTTAACTGACTACCCAAACAGTAAAAAGCAGTCCCATGCCCTACTAAAAATCGGCTACAGTTTTCAACGCCTGGGAGAGACTGATAAAGCAACGGCGGTGCTGCAAGATCTACAAACTCGCTATCCAGGGACTACCGCGGCGCGCTTAGCCGCAGAGCGGGTCCAGCAAATCGCCGCAGAAGCTAACTAAGGGTCGCTAATCCACCGCGATCTGTTGGTAGTATGGACAGCGTTCGAATTACCGAAATATTTTGCTCGATCCAGGGTGAATCGACCACAGTTGGCGAGCCCACCGTGTTCGTTCGTCTAACCGGTTGTCCGCTACGCTGCCATTATTGCGACACTGCTTACGCTTTCAGCGGCGGTGAAAAAATCCAAATTGAAGACGTTGTTGAACGTGTGGGTAGTTTCGGTGTTCATTACGTCACGGTCACTGGTGGTGAGCCTTTGGCGCAGGCTAGCTGCCAACCTCTGATGAGTCATCTTTGTGATGCAGGCCATTCCGTTTCGCTTGAAACCAGCGGCGCAATATCGGTCGCCGAGGTTGATCAACGGGTGCGTATCATTATGGATGTCAAAACGCCAGGCTCGGGAGAAGAAGCAAAAAATTTGTCGTCGAATCTAGCCCACTTAAAACCAATAGACGAACTTAAATTCGTTATTTGTGATCGACAAGATTACGAATTTGCCATTCGCATGGTGGAAGAAAGTGCCTTGTCCGATCGGCACCAAGTGCTATTTTCACCCAGTCATGGGCAAATTCATCCGCGCGAACTCGCTGATTGGATAATCGCTGATAAAACGCCCGTCCGATTACAATTGCAGATGCATAAGTTTTTGTGGGGCAATGAACCTGGACGCTAATAAACGCGCTGTGGTCTTGCTATCTGGAGGATTGGATTCCACAACCTGCCTCGCCTACGCAAAACGCAAGTATGAATGTTTTGCCTTATCCGTTAATTATGGTCAAAAACACAGCGCTGAAATTCTCGCTGCTGAAAGGATTGCGCAAGCTTATGCATGTGAACATCGGGTGGTGCAGGTGGATATCGCGCAGTTCGGTGGTTCGGCGCTAACCGATCCCGGCGTTGATGTGCCGACTGAGGAAAATCCAAACGAAGACATTCCGGTCACTTACGTACCCGCTAGAAATACCACAATGCTAGCGCTCGCCATGGCGTGGGCAGAAACTTTGCAGGCAGAACGTATTTTTATTGGCGTTAACGCGGTTGATTATTCTGGGTATCCAGATTGTCGGCCCGAATACATACACGCATTCAACCAACTCGCAAAACTCGCGACGAAAGTTGGTATTGAAGGCAATCCAGTCTATGTTGAGGCGCCGCTTCAAGACATGACTAAAGAACAGATCATTGAGCTAGGTTTATCACTAAACGTAGATTACGCAATGACCGTCACCTGTTATCAAGCAAATGAACGCGGCGAGGCCTGTGGTTACTGCGACGCTTGCCGTCTTCGTCGCCTCGGGTTTGAACGAGCTGGTGTGGCTGATCCGACGAGCTATGTGGCAGTTGCCTAAGTGTTTTAGTTACGCAGTACCCACAAACCGATAGGCGCTGTATAAAGAGCGAATAGAGCGCACGTAAACAATTGCCTGCCCGCATTTGCAACCCTGTACCGGTGAGTCGGGTTGTGTCATTTTGCGCATCGCTACTTCTACATTGTCGAACCAACGATTCGGGTTCAGACCCATTGATTGAGCAAGTTTGCGCGCGCGCTTTACCCGCTCGAATCCCGCGTTGTAGGCCGCTAAGGCCATCCATAGGCGTTCATTTTGCGGTACTGCATCTTCGAATCGATCTCGCAGTCCATCTAGGTATTTGATGCCGGCGTGAATGCTTGCTTCCGGCGCTTCTGGGTTGGCTAAACCTAATTCCGAAGCGGTTGCTGGCATGATTTGCATTAAACCGCGAGCGCCGGCGCGAGATGTCGCGTCGGGATCAAATCGACTTTCTTGATACATTTGCGCCGCTATCAAACGCCAATCGAAATCATACCGCTCAGCATAGGTTTTTATTAAGGTATCAAACGGGGAGATTCGATCGCCTTCGGTATTTTGAGGTTTCGTACGCTTTTGAGTTAATTGCCTGAAATCAGCAGATTGGTATTGGCGCTTAAAAAAGTCGTTTACAGCGGTATGAAGCTCAGGGTTATCTTCGCGCACAGCCCACCGATAACCTTGCGTTACTGGAAGCGATAGCCCAGCCCGTAGATCCGGATTTTCGCGCAACAGATCTGGAACAAAGCGAGCGTCGGTAACAAAACCATGATATTTCCCCGCTCGCAGATATTGAATAATCTGTCCGTTCTCGGCGTCCTGTGCACTAAGACGCGTGATACCTACGCTTGGGTCGAGACCGTTGATGAATTTGTTGTGACTCGAATTTTCCGCGATGGCGAGGTGCTTGCCCCTAAGTTGTTCCTGAGCCGATATCACTTTGTCGCGGTGGCTGATAACCACTGGGATTGCATGCCCGTATTCATGGGTTAGCGCAAAATCGGAGGAGCGCTCGCCGCCGTTAACGATGAGGTGAGACAAGATGATGTCTCCGAAGCCGTTTTCCAACCACAATTTGGCTTGTTCAGCATTCTTGGCTACCACGATATCAAGTCTTAGCTTGTAGTGGTCTGCAAACCGTTTGATAAGTTCATACTCTAGCCCGCCCGGTTGACCATCGCTCACCGAGTAATTGTTTCCCCGTTCCGCAATCGCTCTGACAATGCCGTCGTTCAGTAAGGATTTTTGTACGGAGTCTTCAATGTAAGACGCATGGTAGCGTTGTAAGAATTTATTGATCTGGCCAATTAGCACAGTTTTATCTGCATGAACTTTCCAGCTCACGGGATGCAAAGAAGTGATATCGAAATGAAATTTGAGTGTGGGTAAGTTCTCTACAGACTGCGAGCGGAAATTCGTTGCAATAATCGCAACATCAAAAATACCCTGCTCCACTTTCGATAAAATTGTGTTGCGCGACATTTGATCTGGTAACACGACGATAGATATTTGCCGACCGTCAGATTTCAGCTGACGCAAAAAAGGTAAAGCCGGGGACGAAAATTTCACCGCCACTCTTTTCTTATCCAAATCGTCTGGACCGGAAAGGAAGTCGGCCGTGCGTCCAACCACCCGATAGCGCTCGAAGCCAATTGGCGCCAGCGACGCAATCTCGGCATCTTGTAATTTTTCGTCAGTGACTAGCGGTAACGGTGATAAGTAGATGTCGGCCGTTTTATCGAGCAGAGATTCTCTCAACTCGAACGGCGTGTTGAAGGTCACCCATTCGATGTTGCGACCAATCCCGGCCGCCGCATCGGTCAGCATTCGCTGTTCTAATTTATTATCGCGGTGGATATGAATTTCCGCATGATTGGCGATTTGCGCAATGCGAAGCGGCTCAACTTCTGCGGCTCTGCTCGGCCCGACAATTAAAAGCAGCAAACAAACATAGACGCACCAGCTAACAACACTGTGCTGCATACGATGCAGGTACCGTGAAATCGAGAACATGCGTGCCCTTCCGCGTGAGCGTTACCAGCGTCTCACCGTTGTTCTAACCGTGTTAGAAGTTGAGGCTCCTCCTTCAGGTTGTAGGAGGGCGGTTGGGCGTGGCCGGTTGGCCTGTTGTTATTTGGGTCTGGTGAGACTTATTTTTTTCTTGGTCCGAATCTTACCCGCTCTCGTCCTTGCTGCCAATCAAAAAATAGTTTTTTCTTTAATTTAAATATCGATGTTATTGATTTCAATCAATTTTTTTTCTGTCCCGATATCTATCCAGAGGCCATCGAAACGCTCTCCAGTGAGGCTGTTTTGACTAGCCGATTTTTGCAAGATTGGCGCTAAGGGAAAGCGACCAGGCGCGAGTCCAGCAAACAGCTTACTGTGCAATACCGATACCCCAGAGAACGTTAAACTTTGCTCAGCGCTAGCGGAAACCCAACCATTGTCGAGCCCAAAATCGCCGCTCAAATTATGCGCCGGGTTATCGACAAGGACTAAATGACCGCGCCAGTTATCTGGTCCAATTTGCGAGATGGCGCGCAATCTCGAGAAATCGAAATTGGTCCAAACATCGGCATTCACTACCGCAAATGCACCCTCCCCGAGTAAGGCAAGGGCGTGTTGAATACCGCCGCCGGTTTCAAGTGCTGTCTCTGGTTCAAGAGAAAATTGAATGTCGATTCCATTGCGCCAATGGCGAGAAAGATGTTCTTTGATTTTTTCTCCGAGATAACCAACATTAATTACAATTTCGCTGAAACCGGCCGCAATAAGTTTGTCGAGTTGCCAATCCAACAGGGTTTTGCCGCGCACCATCAGCAGTGGTTTCGGTGTAGTATCTGTGAGGGGAGATAACCGCGCGCCGCGGCCAGCGGCTAAAATCATTGCTTTCATAACGTTCACCGCACGAATTGCGAGCGCTAATAAGATTGTCGAGAGGTAAAATTATAACCTCGTGTAAAATCTGTCGCGAGATAAGCGCAACGCATGGTTAAGATACGGCGGCAGAAATTCACCAACGAGGTTTTATGTTAACCGCTGTTCTGTTTGTCATTGTGGGATTAGGTCTGTTGATGTTTGGCGCAGACCGTTTTGTTGATGGGGCCTCTGCGCTCGCGTCTAATCTAGGTGTTCCTCCCTTACTGATCGGACTCACGGTCGTGGGGTTTGCCACTTCTGCACCAGAATTACTGGTTGCTTCGACGGCTTCATTTGCGGGAAACCCAGCAATTGCAGTTGGTAATGCGATCGGATCGAATATCGCAAACATCGGATTAGTTGTCGGTGTTACCGCGCTGGTAATGCCACTTGCCGTGCATTCACGCGTACGGGTTCAAGAATTTCCAATTATGTTTGCAGCCATGCTGTTGGCGCTAGTTTTGTTCATGGACGGTGAGCTAAACCGACTCGATGGGGCCATTTTGGCGCTAGGTTTGGCAACGATGATGATTGTCACAACTTTTCTCGGCATGAGAGCGTCAAATAACAAAGATCGGGATATTGGGGCGAGCGATATTGCCGAAGCCGAAATTGCTTCCTTATCAACATCTCGCGCGGTGGGGCTCGCGCTGATTGGCCTATTTTGCCTGGTTATCGGTGCTGACCGACTGGTCGCGGGGGCTGTTGCCATAGCGAGCAAATTTGGCGTGAGCGATTTGGTGATTGGATTAACCATCGTTGCAATTGGCACCAGTTTGCCGGAACTCGCGGCGTCCGTCGCGAGTGCGCTGAAAGGAAAATCAGATATCGCCCTTGGCAACGTGATCGGTTCAAATATGTTTAATATCTTGGGCGTGACTGCTGCGCCAGGCTTGATTTTGCCCTCGATCTTGGAGCCCGCCGTGATGAATCGAGATATGCCGATTATGTTCGGGCTCAGTATTGCGCTTTACGTAATGGCGTTTGGACGAAGTGGCTCTATCGGGCGAATAAGCGGTTTTATCTTGCTGGCCGCTTTTGTGGGTTATCAATTTCTCTTGTACAGCTCCGCGGTTGGCTAAATTTCGCGGCACACGTTAAATTGCTTGCATGGCTGAAGTGAATACAAATATTGACGAGAAGCAGGTGCTGGAACTCGGACGTGCCGTGCTCGAAATCGAAGCGCGTGCGGTTGCCGGCCTCGCGGAAAATTTAGATCAAAGTTTTGTCGCAGCCGCCCAGTGCTTGATGACCTGTACAGGTCGGGTAGTGGTGCTTGGCATGGGCAAGTCGGGGCATATTGGCAGCAAGATTGCAGCAACACTCGCCAGTACCGGCACACCAGCGTTTTTTGTTCACCCTGGCGAAGCCAGCCACGGCGATATGGGCATGATCACACGTGATGACGTTGTGTTTGCTATCTCAAACTCAGGCGAGACCGACGAGATGGTCGTTCTACTGCCTTTAATTAAACGACTCGGCGTGCCATTCATCGCGATGTCAGGACGGGCCGATTCAACCCTGGCCAAGCAAGCAACCGTTCACCTTCACGTCGCAGTTTCCGAAGAGGCGTGCCCGTTGGGTTTAGCGCCCACATCTTCAACGACTGCCGCGCTCGCAATGTGAGATGCGCTGGCAGTGGCCTTGTTGGAAGCTCGCGGATTCACCAAAGAGGATTTTGCGCTAGCCCATCCAGGTGGGGCACTAGGGCGACGATTGCTATTAAAAATATCCGATCTAATTCATACCGGTAACAATATGCCGGCGGTACGACCTAGCGCATCGGTCGGCGAGGCATTAGAGGAAATGACGCGTAAAGGGTTAGGCGTTACCGCGGTCACTAATGATGACAACATCTTGTTGGGCATTTTTACCGACGGTGATTTACGGCGCTTGTTAGAGCAGAAAGTGGATATGTTGACGACTACCATTGATAGGGTAATGGTTACCGACTGCACAACTGTCGAGCAAGATATCTTAGCTGCCGATGCCTTACGTATTATGCAAGACGGTCGATTCAATGCGCTTCTCGTGGTGGACGAAAATCGCAGACTCGAAGGTGTCTTGAATATGCATGACTTGTTACGAGCACGCGTTATTTGACTTCTATTAGCGGGCAGGCGCTCAACGAACTAGCGGCAAAGATCGAGCTGTGTCTATTCGATGTGGACGGCGTATTGACTGATGGTCGTATCGTCATTGGCACCGATGGCCAGGAATTCAAATTTTTTGACGTGCAAGATGGCCAAGGTGTAGTCATGTTAGGTGAATTCGTTGAGTTGGGTGTGATAACCGGGCGTGAATCTGACATTGTGACCAACCGTATGAATCAATTGGGTATCACGCATGTTTATCAAGGACAAAAAAATAAACTGAATGCGTTCCAAGCATTATTGAGTAAGCTCGGGTTAAGCGCAGAGTCGGTATGCTACGTCGGCGACGATTTGCCAGATTTGGCGGTCATGACCAAAGTGGGTTTGCCTATTGCAGTCGCCAACGCTGTCCCAGCAGTCAAGCAGGCGGCGCTTTACTGCACCCAAACTAGCGGCGGACGCGGTGCGGTGCGCGAAGTGAGCGAGCTGATTTTATCCGCGAAGGGTCATCTTGAAACGCTCGTCGCGCGCTCAACCGACAGTAGCGGTTCGGTAGATGACGGAAAGACGCGAGCGTAATCGGCTATTTGCCAAGTTAACAATGTCGCGATAGGAATTAGGTTTTTCGCCAATGCTTGCAACAGTGTATAGATTTACAGCTTCAAGATATTCGCTACTCGTCGGATTTACCTTCTTGCCATTTTTAACGCCGCGCGTCGTTTCCATGACTCTAACTCGTGGCCGCTGTTGAGCTCGTCTAATGAATAGCTCCTGGGGCAGCGCCTTATTTTTTGTCGCGCTAGGCGCTCTCACTTTCTGGTTGTGGCAGCAGCTTGACGAGGGTCAAGAACCTGTCGCCAAAACAAAAGAACATGAACCGGATTATTACATTGAAAAAATGGTTCGGCGCTCGATGGACGAAAGCGGGGCCGTGCGCAATATCCTATTTGCAGATCTGGTGCTGCATTATCCGGATGACGATTCGACGGAACTAACTAAGCCGCGATTAGAAATATATAATGGCCGTAAGGAACCTTGGTATGTAATTGCCGAAACAGGTTGGATAAGTTCTGGTAACGAAGTGGTCCTGCTGCACGGAGAAGTGGAAATTTGGCGCGAAGGCGACGAGGGTCAACGAACATTTGAAGTATTGACTACGGAGCTTCGAGTGTTACCGCATGAAAAATACGCCGAGACAGATAACCATGCCACGATAAATAGCCCGAGCAGCGTTACAACAAGTATTGGTTTGCGCGCAAACTTCGCGCACGACAGATTAGAACTCTTAGAACGAGTAAGAAGCCGTCATGAAATGGAACCGAATAGTTAAAGAGTTGATGAACAAAAACGGCGCCCATGCGTGGCCGCGTAACCGGTCGATAATTCGCCGAAGCGCGTTAATGTGTATGTTGTTGGCGGCAGTTTTGAATCACTCGGCGATTTACGCGCTGTCAACCGATTCGCAACAGCCGATCGAAATCGAAGCCGACTTTGCAGAGCTTGATGACCAAGAAGGGCGAACAATTTATGTCGGTAACGTTATCGTGACTCAAGGTTCAATCAGAATGAAAGGCGATAAGCTAAAAGTTCTGTTTGACGCAGATCGTGATCTAGAACATGTGCATATGGAAGGCCGGCCGGCTTATTTCAAACAAACACCAGACGGCGGTAAGGAAGATGTAGAGGGCGAAGGCTTGATCATTGAATACTTCGCGAAAAAGGGCATGCTTCATCTCATTCAAAAAGCGAAATTAACCCAGGGAGCAAGGTTGTTTACCGGCGATCGGATCAACTACGATGCGAGAAAAAGCGTGATAACAGGTCGGGGCGAGCCTAAGAATAAAGCCACGCAAGCCAAAGACGACAAGCCGAAAAAGCGCGAGCGAATCAAGGTCATTATCCCACCGAAAAAATCTGCGCCCTAGCAAACTTGCGCTTTGGCGCATCAATTGGTCTACTTGCGACTGTTTGACCTGATTCTTGCAAGTTTCCGTCGCCCATGAGTGTCCTGACCGTCCGTCATCTGTCCAAGACCTACAAATCACGTCAGGTCGTCAAAGATGTCAGTCTTTCCGTCCAAAGCGGGGAAGTAATCGGATTACTTGGCCCCAATGGCGCCGGCAAAACCACCAGCTTCTACATGATTGTAGGATTAGTCGCTAGTGAGGGTGGTTCGATTCACCTCGACCGCAAAGACCTTACCCGCATGCCAATGGATTTGCGCGCCAAAGAGGGCTTAGGTTACTTACCTCAAGAGGCGTCAGTGTTTCGAAAATTGACGGTTGCCGAAAACATTGCGGCAGTCCTTGAGGTCATTCCCGAAATTACGGACGAACAACGCGGGCGCCAATTGGAGGGATTGATGCGGGAATTCCACATTAAACATATTCAGGACACCTTAGGCATCTCGTTATCGGGGGGTGAAAGACGCCGGGTTGAGATTGCCCGAGCGCTTGCGACACAACCCAGGTTTATTCTGCTAGACGAACCCTTTGCCGGGGTGGATCCCATCTCTGTAGGAGATATTCAACGAATTATCAGTCACTTAAGTAAACTAGGTATCGGTGTTTTGATCACTGACCACAATGTCCGTGAAACCCTGGGGATTTGTGACCGCGCCTATATTGTTAACGAGGGGAGAATCATCGCGGAAGGCGATGCCACGCAGATTTTAGCAAATGATCGAGTACGAGAAGTCTATCTTGGGGAAGATTTCACATTATGAATCACATGCACCTAATTTGGGTGCGATTGTCAAGAAAAACAAATCCTTAAGACGAGACCTCGATAACATATTTCGGCCAGATCAAGCCGGCACCAATTAAGTTTTGCGTTAGACTTATCAAAACGGCGGCCCAATAACGCCCAGAATTTACCGCCTTCGACATGAGCATGAAACAGTCCATACAACTTAAGCTTGGCCAACATCTCACGATGACGCCGCAGTTACAGCAGGCTATTCGTTTGCTGCAGCTATCCTCGCTTGAGTTAACGGCAGAAGTTCAAGACGCGCTCGATTCCAACATGATGCTGGAAGTGGATGAGGGCGGAGAGGGCGATGCGGAGCTCGGAGCATCTGAATCGGGTTCTGAAACCGACGAGCAACTCTACAATTTTGAATCCTCAGACGAGGGTGACGTTGAAGCTCGTGGTACAACGGAAGACATTCCCCAAGACATGCCGGTCGATAGTGAGTGGGACGAAGTCTATGACAGCATGGGTGCCGGCGGCGCTATGAGTGTGCGCACCGTTGACTCAAGTGCGATGGATTTCGAAAGTGTTCAAACTGCCGATACGAACCTGATCGACCACTTAGAGGAACAGCTCAATCTGTTGCCAATGAGTGACACTGACCGGGCGATCGCTTTAATCCTGATAGATTCTTTAGATGACTACGGATATCTCCAAGTCGATTTTGAGTCGGTGATCGATACGCTTGCTAGTGCCGGCATAGACGAAGTCGAAATCGATGAAGTTGAGGCGGTTCTGAAACGGATCAACCATCTTGATCCGATTGGTGTTGGCGCCCGAGACCTCGGTGAATGCCTACTACTGCAATTGGAGACATATGACCCAGACACTAAATGGATCAAGGAAGCGAAAGACATTTGCCGCCATTACATCGATTTATTGGGGTCTCGAAATTACCGCCAAGTCACCAGAAAGTTGCGCGTAAGCGAGGACGAACTGAGAGAAATCCTCTCGCTGATTCAATCATTGAACCCACGGCCGGGCGAAGTGTTTAACGAAAAACCCCCAGAGTATGTCGTGCCTGATGCGTATGTGCGGAAAATTAGAGGGGAGTGGGTTGTCACTTTGAACACCGATTCTCTACCGCAACTCCGCGTCAATCCGTTTTACGCATCACTGATTCGTCGCGCCGATAACAGTTCCGACAATTCTTCGTTAAAGACGCATTTACAAGAAGCGAAATGGTTTATCAAAAGTCTACAGAGCCGTAGCGATACTTTACTGCGCGTGGCTTCAGAAAT